>JBBISZ010000001.1:0-3828 GCA_037441045.1 Deltaproteobacteria bacterium
AAATCCAGAGATCTGGGGGGTTTTACAGTAGACAAACCCGTAACCACTGATGAATTAAAGAACTTCCTCTTTCTCTTCTCAAAAAATATCAAAGATGAGATTACCGAGAGTGGTTCAGAGCAGCGAAAGCTGGTCTCAATAAAAATGTCAAAATATAAGAAGATTCAGGAAATTCTTGCTGGTATGGAGAATGTCAGCAATGAAAATGTACAGATAGATCGCAAAAAATATAGCTTTGTTGTTTATGCAAGATCAGTACAGTTTGTAAAAAGTTATATAAATTTCTTAAAAGGAAATGGAAATCCTGTACAGCTCAGCCAGGGGACCAGGATGATAAGGGATCTGGTAGAACTGTGCAAGAATGACTCACAGAATTTTCTTGGTATTTCTACTATTAAAAATGAACAGGAGTATCTATATTATCACTCTGTAAATACAGCCCTTCTGAATATTATTATAGGCTCAGAGCTCGGTTTCAACAAAGAACAACTAATGGACTGTGCAATGCTCGGTTTTATCCACGACATAGGAAAGATTATGGTAAGCGAAAAAATCCTAAATAAGAATTCCACACTCACACCCGGTGAGCGTCAGGAGGTTGCAAAAATTCCACTGTATACAATAAAACTTCTTTTGCGTGCAAGAATTCTGGACAGGAATCTGATAGACAGAATAATCTCTATTTCTGAATACAATATAGATTTTGCAAAGACACTTAAGAATCCTGAAGAGGCTTATAAAAATCCCAATCAGATTTCTATATCAGCAGTCGGGCTATACAGTAGAATACTCTCTGTTTCACACACATACGATGCTCTAACGA
Source organism: Deltaproteobacteria bacterium (assembly GCA_037441045.1). Lineage (GTDB taxonomy): Bacteria > Myxococcota > SpSt-1050 > SpSt-1050 > SpSt-1050 > SpSt-1050. Next base: position 824 of record JBBISZ010000001.1, read on the forward strand.
GTGAAAAACCATGGAGAAAGGCAATGAGTGTAGATACAGCACTCAAATTTATGGCAAAGGAGATGAGAGCCCGCTTTGATCCATTTATTTTATCCCTATTTATTAGAATAATGAGATACTATGTAGTAAAAAATCTCGACTCCACAACTATATCAATAACCTGACCCTCTATTTATGCATAACTCACTTTTAAATGTATTTTTGGAAAATATGATTGCCTGATTTTAACATAAAAATTAATCCTCTAATAGACAATATTATTCTCATAATGATATGCAGATGAATATTCTTCTTCCTTTATTACTGTATACCCAGCCCTCTTAAGAGAGGACTTATGATCCAAGTACAGAAATTATTTAGCTTTTAGATTTCAGGACTTAAGAACTTTCCAAAATAATAGATAAGGTAATATGTGATTTCTATCCCTTTGGAACTGCAATCTGGCAATATCCCGAAAAAGTTCATACAATCATAAATGGAATATTTCATTCTTCAAAATAGTATTTTATAAAACTCTATTAAATAAGAATAAAGGAAAGTTTATACGATTTATTATTTCTCTCCCGACCTTATCTCTTGATTTTGATCAGGGATTGTAATAAATTGACTTTCACAATGAGGTTTCTATGAGAAAACTACCAATAGGCATTCAGAGCTTTGAAAAACTCAGGACAAACGACTATGTCTATATTGACAAGACAGAGATCGCCTACAGGCTTGCAAAGGATAATGGATATTATTTTCTATCCAGACCAAGAAGATTTGGAAAATCCTTATTTGTTGATACCCTAAAATGCCTATTTGAAGGCAGAAAGGAGCTTTTCAACGGGCTTTATATCTATGACAGATGGGATTGGAATACAAAGTATCCTGTAATTCACATTGATTTTACCCTCAACAAGTCTGATAAGAAAGAGGAATTGAAGTCCTTTATAGAGAACAAACTGAAAGCAATAGCAGAGAAAAATGGAATTATACTCTCAACCAATGTATACAATCAGATATTTGAAGAATTGATAGTAAAGCTATCAGGCAAGAACAAGATAGTGCTTCTCATAGACGAGTACGACAAGCCGATACTTGACAATATAGAAAAACCAGAAATCGCAACAGAGATGAGAGAGATCCTGAAGGGATTTTATCAGGTAATAAAAGGCTGTGATGAGTATGTGAGGTTTGTGTTTCTGACAGGTGTCAGTAAATTCTCAAAGGTCTCACTATTTTCAGGACTCAACAATCTTATGGATATAACTGTTCATAGAGACTATGCAACTATCTGTGGATATACGCAATCTGATGTAGAGAGGGAGTTTTATGAGTATATGGAGGGTGTGGATAAGGAGAGGATGAAGTTGTGGTACAACGGATATGGATGGCTCGGTGAGAGGGTATATAATCCATTTGATGTATTACTCTTCTTCTCCAATCACAAAGAATACAGGAACTACTGGTTTGAGACCGGGAGCCCTGCATTCTTATTAAAACTATTTCAGAAGAACAGATATTTTATACCCGATATTGACAGGATAAGGGCTGATGATTCTCTACTATCATCATTTGATGTGGACAATATCAATCCCGCCACACTGCTTTTTCAGACGGGATATCTCACGATAGATAGATATGATGATGGGGTATACTATTTGAGGCTACCGAATCTTGAGGTGAGGAGCGCATTATATGATAGTATATTGAAGCACTACAGTGGGGATGCAGAGAAGGCGACAGGAGTAAAGATAGACCTCAAGGATGATGTAAGAAATGGGGATATAGAGGGGATGATAGAGAGATTTAAGAGGCTATTCTCATCGATTCCGTACAACTGGTATGTAAATAATGAGCTGGACAGGTATGAAGGATATTATGTGAGTATATTTTACAGTGTATTTCACTCACTGGGGCTGGAAGTTATAGGAGAGGATATAACAAATAAGGGGAGGATAGACATAACGGTTAAGAGTAAGGATAAGGTATTTATATTTGAGTTTAAGGTAGTAAAGGAGAAGAGTGAGACAGATCCGCTTGAGCAGATAAAGAAGAGAAAATACTATGAGAAGTATCAAAAAAGCATAGAAGAAAAGCCGGAAATTTACCTTATAGGGATAGAATTTTCAGAGGGAGAGCGGAATATAGTAAATTACAGGTGGGAGCGGGTAGATTTTTAGTCCACGGTCCATAATCCATAGTCTGCAGCCAATAAAACACAGTCAATAGTCAATAGTTTATTTTTACATAATAGCACATACAGTGCCATCACAGTGCCAGTTACTTTTCAGTGCCAGTTACTTTTTCTAATTTCTTTATGATGCTTTGTTTTTCATAACTTATTGATATTATTGGATAAATAACAATATCCACCGCCAATTACCGAATATTAGTGCCAGGTACAATTTGCATAAACAATTATTTTAATTTTTCACTGGTAATTTAAATAACTTGAACATTTTACTATAATTGTACTGCACCCCGTCTGTCCAGACATTTTTTAGGGCTCAGATTTGAAAAGTTAGTATGATCTTCTCAATAACCTTAACTCTGGTTAATTTAAAACAAAATATATTTTGTGCATTCATTTACTGCGTTTTTTAAGTGCTAACACTGCAAATAAAAAGTATATAACCAATATTAATATTTTGAATATAAATGCATATCCAAGATAAAAGTAATCTCTATTTAGTGAAAATATCAATAAAGTAATCAATATAACCATTCCCAAATCAATAAGATTAATTGATTTTTTGTCATTTCTTTACTATTTACTTTACTACTTGCTATATACCCCCTCCACGCAGATTCAATATGATAGATTAGGTAAAAAACTATACATATAATGCTAACAAAATAAACCCATATTTTATTTATTCCCTTTCTTTTAGCCATATAAATTAGTAAAGCACAACTGGTTATAATACCTGCGAATATAATCAAATCTATAAATAAATCTTTTTTATTTTTTCCTTGTTTAATAATAAGGTTCTTCTCCCAAAAAGTTGATAGAAGGTTGA
>JBBISZ010000002.1:0-12265 GCA_037441045.1 Deltaproteobacteria bacterium
CATCAACGGAACTATAAGATTACTCAGATAAAAATAAAAACTCAAATGAAAATTCAAAATTAAATTATTTTTTTGCAAAATTTATTCTGGATAGATGTGGCTTAATATAAAAATTATATGCATCTCAAAAAGTGTTTTATTATTATATTGCATTAAATTTTCTTGAAATTTTTAATGTGGCAGATTAGCATTAAGATGATAGATAGAGAGCCCCTATTCCTGGCGCCGCTCTATGGGCAAAAGGTGTAGGGGCTTTTATTTTTTATTTTACGACTTGTACCGCCTTCTCTGCTGCCTCAATAAATGGTCGGGTCGTAATCTCCTCGCCTGTTGCGTTTTTCATCCAGAGTTCAGGAAGAATTGAGCCTGACTTACACATCCTCTCCATCTCAACCGCAAGATTCTTACCTTTTATAAAACTCTCTATCTGAAAATCAATTATATGTCCGAGAGGATAATCGGGGAGATAGAGTGCAGCATCTATCATATGAGAATATATCGCAAGAATCGGCTCATCCTTGATCTTAAAAACAGGTGCATAATATTTATTCCAGACATCCTTTGCTATATCTATTACTGCCTTCTTTAGTTCCTCTGGTTTTGCATCAGGATTCTTATACATCCATCTCCATACATACATATCTACAAGAGAGACACCTGAAATCTCATAAGTAGCCCAGAATTTTTCCAGAACCTTTAAATTCTCTTTTATGTCATCTGGCTCATCAAGCCCGAGTACAAATAAGTCCCTTGACTGAAACATAAAGGCAAATGATTCAGTAAATGCCGTATTGGGCACACCCCTCAATGGATAATAATCTATTTTATTGAGTGTAAATACCTGTTCCACACAGTGTCCAAGTTCGTGCATGGCAATATTAAACCCCTTATAATTCATTCCATCTTTTGGTACCCTTGTCCTGAGATGTGCTTTATCTGATTTCATCTCGGCACCCATAGCGTGTCCCGCACCTCGCGCCGGATCTACCTCTATATGTTCGGCAAGGAATTCAGAGGTTGCCTTTCCAAAACCGAGCTTCATAAGAATATTTGGAATATCTTTTTTGAATGCCTCAAGTGTTGGATATCTGGATTTTACAATTCTGTCCAGATCCTCCTCTTTATACTTTGAATTGGGCTTAAATCCCGAATACCAGATATCAAATGGTTTTAGTTTCCTTTTAAGGCGTTTTTCTATTAATTTTGCTATATCCTTCCTGACATCTGAATTTAATATAGATATTAAAAGTTGTTCAACTTTCTCCTCGGGGATCTGGCGATCTCTGTTGAATCTCCTTTCAATATGAGTTGGAGCAAGCGGTGTATATTTGTCCAGAAGTCTCTCTGCAAAAAATATCTTCTTAAGGTTTTCATATCTTACAGAACTTTCCTGTTTGAATGATATCTCTCTATTATCTTCCAGTTTATATACCCTGTTTTCAAATGGGTCGTAAATCAATTTATCGTTATTAATAATCTCCTGTGGAATACTGCCATCTATGATTCTCTTCATAATCTGATAGATGGTCTCCTGTCTTATAAGTCCGTCCTCCTTTGCATACTGTGCCTTGAGTTCATCTCTGAGCCCCCAATGGGAGATAAGTTTAAGTTCATGTGGAAAAAGACTCTTCTTCTCTTTTATCACATTCCCCATATAGATGTTGTATTCACTTATGTAATTATCTACTCTTGTAAATACCTCATTGAGTTTTTGATTTACTTCCGCTGGAACTCTATCTCTAAACCCCTCAGCAATCTTTGAATATGCCCACATCTTTCTATCCCAGTCTGGTGCGAGTCTGATCTTGTCCATGAGTTCATAAGCTGGAAAATTCAATAGCATCACAAATGCAATTTTATTCCTAAAAAAATCATCAATAACATGTGCGGCGGGATTATATTCTCCAAAGATATAGTCAATTTTCAAAGGATCCCCGGTGTCCAGTTGAAGAGGTGCAGCAAACTCCCTTGAGATAACCAGCATATTTCCATTTAATACCTCCATATTCTTTTCAAACCTTGTATAAACCCTGTATAAAATCTCAGGATCAGAAATAAAATTCTCTTTTACAAATGTATGGAGATCTCCATCCTCTTTTGTAAAGAGTGGTGCTATCAATTGTACTCCACGTTTTAATCTTTCAAAATCTCTATCCGATATTTTGCCCTTCATATCTGAAAGAATATCTGTCACCACTTTATTGTCCATATCTGTCTTCTTCATATCAGCACCCAGAAGGAAAAATGCAGTAATAACTACCAAAAAGACTATTGATACCTTCATATTTTGCTCCTTTGAAAAAGAGTTTTTTAAAGCATTTACTCAATAATTCCATAAATTATCGCTCAAAACGAAAAGGATAAATTTTTCGCCCGACTAAACAAGATCAGGTACTGCAACCCTGTTGCCACCCTCAGAAAATGCCTTCTGTAGCGAAGAGAGAGCACCCTTGCACATATCGTGAAAGGATATGTTCTCAGTTTCACCACGCTCTGCAACGCCAATTGATATCGTGACCCTCTTAATCTTCTCAGTTTCAGGTTTATATCCTGCAACCTTTGCCCTTAGCCTCTCAGCCAGAGTTACCGCCCCATCAATCCCCGTGTGAGGCATAACAATCATTATATGCCCTTCTTTGTAATATACAGGTATGTCCAGATCTCTGATATTCTGTCTGATAAGAAGCGAGATATTTAATATAAGGGAGTTATGCTCCGGCTCGCTGAGCTGTTCTCGAATCTTTTCATAACCGTCCAGTGCACAGACCATGATTGCAAGCGGAAAGTTGTATCTTTGAGCCCTTTTTAATTCAATGGAGAGTATTTTCTTAAAAAATTCAAAGTTGTAAAAATTGGTAACCGGTTCTGTACCCTGTGCCTTATTTAAAAAGATCTTCAATTTACCAATTTCATCTTTGAGCGAGCTTATTTCCGTCCTCATGTTTTTGAGATCCACAAGCATTTTCACTGCTGCAACAAGATTGGATTTTCTGATTGGTTGAACAAGGAATGAATCAGCTCCAGATTGATTAAAAACCTTTTCAGCCTCACTCTCAGTGGCAGGACACAACAACAGCACAGGAATGGATTCTGGTGAACATTTTATGCCCTCCACCACCTGTGTGATATTATATTCTTTGGTATCTGCTCGCAGAATTACCAGATGCGGTATCTTCATCTTAAGTTCTTCATTCATCTCCTTGAGCCTTGAAAACTTGAAGACATTGTACCCGCAGGATTCAAGATAATGTGTTAGTTTACTCCTCTCCACATTGTCGGAGTGAAGTAAGAATATCTTTTCATCAGCCATATATCAGATACCCTCGGTTGCTATTGTCTTGAGAAGGTTCTTTAGATACTGATAAAATCTTCCAACCGAAGGTATATTGAGCCTCTCCTGTGGAGAATGAACTCCATGCATCTCAGGACCAAAAGATATAACATCCATTCCTGGCACCTTTTCCATTATTATTCCACACTCAAGCCCGGCATGAATAGCGGTGATGTGCGGCTCATTCCCTCTGAGATTTTTGAAAATAGATACCGCCTTTTTTAGAAGTGGTGAATCAGGATTGGGCCTCCAGCCAGGATATCTACCAAATCCCTTTGTCTTTCCACCGTACAATTCAACAATAGAATCAATAGAAGTAAGTACCGAATCAAGAGCCTCAGATACAGATGAACGTGAGCTTGTGAGTATTTCTACACTCTTACCCTTTACCTTTATTGTGGCGAGATTTGAACTGGTCTCCACAAGTCCTTTTATCTCTCTTGACATGGAAATAACGCCATGTGGAAGTGCAAGGAGGATATTTATTACCCTCTTTGTGTCTGAGATATTTATAACCTTTGAGACCTTTTTATTGTATTCTGAGATCTCCATCTTTATATCTTTATCAATGTTTGAAAACTCAACCTTTGCCTTATTGATCTCCCCCTCCAACGCCTTTTTGAACTTCTTGACCTGCTTTTCATTTACAGCCACGATAGTAAAAGCCTCTCGAGGAATGGCATTATGTTTGTCTCCACCCCTTATATCTGCAATCATCAATTCTACTTTTGATAATATCGCCGCCTTCAGAACCCTTGCCATAAGTTTTATTGCATTTGCACGATTTTCAATGATATTTAATCCGGAGTGTCCTCCATTGAGACCGGAGATCTTTATCTCAAACAACTTATATTTTTTGCTCACATTTATCTGTTTTATTGGCAGTGTAGTAATGGTATTTGCGCCACCTGCACAGCCTATAAAAAATACACCGTCCTCTTCCGAATCCAGATTCAGCATAATCTTCCCGGAAAGTATCTTTGGATCAAGATTGCTTGCACCAGTAAGCCCTGTCTCCTCATCAACTGTACATAATATCTCAAGTGGTCCATGAACCGCATCTGGATCATCAATAAAAGCGAGTGCGGACGCCACTCCAATACCATTGTCTGCCCCGAGTGTGGTTCCCCTTGCCTTTATCCAGTCTCCATCCACATAGGCGTCTATTGAATCTTTTAGGAAATCAAAATTTACATCCGAATTCTTCTCTGCGACCATATCAATATGACCCTGAAGGATAACAACAGGTGCATTTTCATAACCTTTTGTGGCTGGAATTTTCAAGACAACATTCTTTACCTTATCCTGTTTGAATTCCAGTCCCTTTTTACTCGCCAGATCTTTCAAGTATGCAATTACCTTCTCCTCATGCTTAGATGGTCGGGGGATATTCAAAAGGTCATTAAAATAACTGAAAACATATTTTGGTTCCAATCCTTCAAATCTGTTCATCTTTTACTCCTTCTGTGTTTAAATGATTCTTAGTTTCTTCCCTACTTTTTCAAACTTGTCAAGTGCGATATCCAGATCCTTCTTTGTGTGGTTGGCGGTCACTATAGTTCTGACCCTCGCCTTATCCCTCGGGACAGTAGGAAATGCTATTCCCTGAGCAAATACGCCATTTTTGAAGAGTTCATCAGAAAGCTTCATTGCAAGAGCCCCTTCCCCGACTATTACGGGGGTAATAGGTGTCTGTGAATTACCGGTATTGAAGCCCAATTCAATTAGTCCCTGCTTGAAATACTTTGCATTATCCCATAGTCTCTTTACGCGCTCCTTCCCTTCTCTGGAGCTCATCACTTTAATAGCGGCAATGCAGGATGCTGTAACAGCGGGTGGATGCGAGGTTGAGAATAAGAATGGTCTTGCCCTGTGTTCCATCAGGATTCTGATGTCTTTTCTTGTAGCTATATAACCTCCCATACATCCTATTGCCTTGGAGAGAGTCCCCATCTGTATATCCCAGACCTTGCTGAGTCCAAAGTGGTGAACAGTCCCTTTACCTTCACCCATTACACCCGAGCCATGGGCATCATCTACCATTGTGATGGCATTATACTTCTTTGCCAGTTCATAAATCTTATCCAGAGGTGCCACATCTCCGTCCATTGAGAAGACACCATCTGTAATAATCATTATTTTCTTAAAACCCTGTTTTACTCCCTCTTTTAATTTCTCCTCAAGGTCATTCATATCTGCATGTTTGTATACCATTCTTGTTGCCTTTGTGAGTCTGAGCCCATCAATGATTGAGGCATGGTTGAGTTCATCAGATATAGCAAGGTCGCCCTCGCCCAGCAGAGTGCCTATTACGCCCTGATTTGCACAAAAACCCGATTGAAACACCAGAGCCGCCTCCACACCCTTGAATTTTGCAAGCATCTTCTCAAGCTCTTCATGAATCTTGAGTGTACCTATTATGGTTCTAACCGCGCCAGCGCCCACACCGTACTTTTTTATTGCATCAATTGATGCCTTTACCATCTTTGGGTGATTGGTGAGTCCAAGATAGTTGTTTGAGGATAGATTTATGACCTTCTTCCCATCAATATTACAGACTGCACCCTGTCTGTCCATAATGACTTTCAACGTTCTAAAGACCCCTCGCTCCTTGAGATCCATTATACCATCCTTTACAAATTGAAACTTATCAATACTCATTAAAACCTCCTTTGTTTGAAAACGATATCTTTATGAATTTATTGAATGAACGATCTGTAATAATCCAGAATATTATTTTTACCATCTGATGTTATAGTTTCATTACAATTTTTGCTGCCTTGTGATCCATGGTGTCAATCATCAGTTCAAAACCCTCTTTGAATTTCTCAAAAGGTATCTGATGCGTAATTACAGGTTCAGGGTTGAGCCTTTTTGAATCAAGGAGCTCCTTCATCTTTATCCATGTTCTAAACATCTCTCTTCCATTTATGCCAATGACGTTTGCTCCTTTGAAAATTATTGCATCGGAGATATTGAGCCTTATCTCATCAGATGGAATACCAAAGGCTACAAAAGTACCGCCTTTCCTTAAAACTCTAAAGCCATCCTGTATAGCCTTCTCCGCCCCTGACATCTCAATCACCACATCCACACCATCTCCATCGGTTAACTCTTTTATGTTCTCAATATAGTTGTTACTGGTCTTTACATTGATAGTCTCATAAGCCCCCATCTTCTTTCCAATGTTGAGATTAAATTCGTATGTTCCCAGCAAAAACACTCTGGAGGCTCCACATGTAGAAGCCACTCCGGTGGAAAATAGCCCGGCAGGACCATCTCCAAAGATTGCAACTGATCTACCTGAAATATCGGCTGAAAGCGTGGCATATACAGCATTTCCGAGCGGTTCCTGAATGGCAGCGATATGTGGAGGCATCTCCTTACTGTTCTTCCATGCGCAGATCTCCGGTATTACCACATACTCTGCAAAACAGCCCTGAGTATCCACACCAAGAATCTTTAGATTGGTGCAGATATGCATCTGTCCATTTTTACAGACCTTACAATGACCACATGGGATATGACTCTCCGCAGATATAAAATCTCCCACCTTTATACCTCTTACATTTTTGCCAACCTTTACTACCTCTCCGGCAAATTCGTGTCCAAAAACCATCGGCGTCTTAATTCTACTCTGAGACCACTTATCCCATTTGTATATATGAGCATCAGTTCCGCATATTGAAGTCGCAACTACCTTTACAAGCACATCTGAATCAGAGGGCTCAGGGGTATCAATAGTCACCAATTCTGCTCCATACCCCGCTTCTCTCTTCATAATGGCTTTCATTTTACTCATATATGCTCCTTTCAACAGGCGGATGCAAATTATAAGCCGCTGTATACCCAATGTCAACAATTTCAACCTCTTAAATAAATATTTAATTTTCACAAACAGAATAGAACTTTGTGTTTATACAATCTCCTTTTTTATCTGTTAAAAGAATAAAATTCAGTAGATAGATAGAGCTCATACAGGCTCTCACATGGATTCTCATACAATATCAATGATATAATGATTCCGGGGTTATCTTAAAAGAAAATTTTCTTCTATGTGAGACAAAAAAAGAAAAAAATACCGACTTATCTATCCAGATATGTCTGGAGATATATAATATGAGAAAACTAAATCGCTAAAGAAAAATTAAACAAACTGCTTGTTTTAATAAAAAACTTGGCAAATAAGAAAAATCGCTATATTAATAGAATATGAATTCGTCGATTAAAGATAAAGATAACCAATAACCCTAAATAGAGAAGGTATCTACATGAAAAGATTAGTTAGTATTTTAAGTGTATTGTTTTTTATTTTACTGTTTCTCCTTTCCTGTAGCGACACATCCAATTCGGATTCTGAGATTTCACAGTCAGATAAGGATATGTATACTGGTTATGCTATTATTGATTCTATTGCACAGATCTATAATATCAACTTTGCTGGAAAGCCTGTTGGCTCAATAAATACAAATACCACCTGTCCAATTGGAGGTAATGTCGTTATCACCGGGAGTACTGGTTATTCGCAGAACAACGGAATTACCACTGTGGATCTGAGCTTTGTTATGACAGATTGTAAGACACAGAAACATACAGAGAACAATATTGATATTTCAACATCTCTTACAGGAACAATTACATGGAAGGGCTCTTTTGATTCTTCAAGAGACTATGACGCAACAAACTATCAATCCGAATCACTCAAAATACAGGCGAGTATAAAAGTTCCAAACCATAAAGAAACAATCATTGATGAGACCTGCAAATTTGCTGCAACAATTACAAACAAGACGGTCTCTGGCTCAATCTGCTCCCGCTCTTTCTCATACTAAGCAACAAGAATTTCATCTGTTTCTGGATTTTGAAAAAATAAAGAGAATTCACTACCCAATATAAGAAAGGAAACAAATTAGAGTTATTGGTATGGGTGTTGTAGATTGGTTTTTGAAAGATATTTTAAAGAAACAATTGATTTGAAAAATTACTCCTGTAATTATTTCAAAATCAAATAAAGATAGAGATTATAAGCATTTGTTTATGCTCATTTTTAATCTTGAATTAATAGATTTACTCAAGTCAACAAAAAGGGATTCTTGTTATAATAAAATAGTCTGAGGTGAGTTTTTAATTCGAGTACCTTCAAATTAAAAAAATATCTCTAATTTATCTTTGGACAGTTTTGAGGGATGGTGTTATCAATATCTCCGTGATGAAGAAGATTATTAAAAAAATAAAAAATGACTGTATTTATATTCTGGTAAGGTTCTTGCTTGTAGTATTCAGGATTCTTCCGATCTTTATAATTGAAAAAATTATTGGCTGTATCGGTTGTTTATTTTCTATCCTCCCTATAAAGGAGAACAATATTGCAATACAGAATCTCAGAAATTATTATCCCGAAGAGGAGTCAAAAAAGATATATAAACAGATGTATGGACATTTTGAGACCTCCATTGTGGAGATGATTCGTATAATTATTAAAGGTGAGGATATTTCTGAATTTTCATATCTGAATGAGGATTCTGCAAATGTATTAAAAGAGGCACTTTCAAAGAATAAGGGCGTTATCTATTTTACAGGACATATTGGGAACTGGGAGATTATGGCAATAACACTCGCAAAATATGGATTTGATATAAATACCATTGCAAGAGAGAGTTATGATTCTCGATTTACATTGATGATCAAAAATATCAGAGAGTCAAACGGTGTAAAATGCATCTTCAGAAATGAGGAGAATATCAAGGAAAAGATACTTCAGGTCTTAAATAGAAATGGTGTTATGGGCTTTTTGATAGATCAGAATACCTCTGTACTTTCTCAAGATGTGGAATTTTTAAATAGAATTGCGCCTACTCCAGTTGTACCTGTAAAGATTCTTAAGGGATTAGGATGTGAAGCGGTGGTGGGTTATAATTACAGAGAAAATAGCAAACTTATTACAGAGATAAAAAGACTCGATTATACTGCGGATGAAGATGATATTGTTATCTTGAGAAGGATTAATGAAATTATTTCGGAGCATATAAAAAAATACCCTCATCAGTGGATATGGGTTCACGATAGGTGGAAAATTTCTGGTTAAATTCTTCACATTTTTAAAATGTATGATATTATTTTGAAGATTTTAAGGAGAGAACGATATGAAAAAATATAATATTGTCATTGCTGGTGCTACAGGACTTGTTGGCAGGACTTTTATGAAGGTTCTTGAAGAGAGGGATTTCCCTGTAAATAATATAAGGCTGCTTGCATCAAAAAGATCTGCAGGACAGAGATTAAAATTTAAGGGCGAGGAGGTAGCGGTTGAAGAGATGAAGAAGGGGATGTTTAAGGGGTATGATATCGCCCTCTTCTCTGCGGGTGGTTCTGTGAGCAGGGAATTTTCACCTGTTAGTGCAGATGAAGGATGTGTGGTGATTGATAATTCGAGTGCATGGAGAATGGAAAAAGATATACCACTTGTAGTTCCGCAGGTAAATCCTCACAGAATAAAAGATTATAAAAATAGAGGTATTATTGCAAATCCCAACTGCTCTACCATTCAGATGGTGGTGGCATTATTCCCCATTCACAGAGTAAAGCCAATAAAGAGAATTATTGTGAGCACATATCAGGCGGTCTCAGGTGCTGGTCAGAAGGCGGTCGATGCATTAAACAGAGAGATTGAGGCTCATTATAAAAATGAGACTGTAAAGGCACAGCACTTCCCACATCAGATTGCATTTAACTGTCTTCCGCATATAGATGTATTTATGGAGAATGGTTATACAAAGGAAGAGATGAAGATGGTACTTGAGACCAATAAAATTATGGAATCGGAAATAAAAGTCACTGCAACAACAGTTAGAGTTCCTGTCTTGCACGGACATTCAGAGAGCGTTATTATTGAGACCACCAATCCTATAAACAGGATTGAGGCTATCAATATACTAAAAGATGCTCCGATGGTTGTAATCTATGACGAACCAGAAGAGAAGAAATATCCAATGCCGATTCTTGTATCAGGCAGAGATGAGGTCTTTGTGGGTAGAATAAGAGAGCCACTTGTATTTGAAAACGGACTTGCTATGTTTATCGTGGCTGATAATATCAGACGTGGTGCAGCCACAAATGCCGTGGAGATAGCCCTGATACTTAAGGATATGTTATAAGGAGAGATTTTATGAAGAGATTTTTTGCTTTTTTGCTGTTTTTGCTCCTGCCACTTAATACCTTTGCCTTCAATGTGACTGTGTATGACCTGTCTGAGGATGATTCCTATTTTAATGCCTCTGATATAGAAAACAACAAAGGCATTGAACTCAGATGGACGAGTACTGTCACAAACGCTACATACTATATCAATGTAGATTCCTCGTCTAAAAATAGTGAACATCAGGTTGCAAGCGGCTCTTATAACGGTGGAGAGGCGGCTTATACAATATATGCTCAGGACATTCTCAAATATGCAACAAACAATCTTGACGGAGATAAAGAAATTTATGTATTGATTGAGGCTCAGGATTCAACAGACGGAGGAAGTTCTTCTCCAAAATTTCAGGACAACATCAAAGCACTTATAGTTCATATAGATAGAGTACCTCCCCCTGCACCTTCTATCAATTCTATTGTCCCCGGTGAGAATAGTCTCAAGGTATATCTAAACTGGGGAGCAGAATCATCTGAATCTGACAAATATGGATTTAATATCTATTACAGGAAGAGCGGAACTTCTGACGAGCCCTCTGTTCAAAAGAATGTCAGAACCACAAATAGCAAGATAACAGGTCTTGTAAATAATGTAAGTTATGATATCTGGGCTGAACAGATAGATAAGGCAAAGAACATCTCCGAAAAATCAGATGTGGTCTCGGGCACACCGCGAGAGGTTTTTGATTACTATGAATATTACAAAAATAGCGGAGGAAAAGAGGAGGGAGGATTCTGTTTCATTACTACAGCTGTATATGGCTCGCCGGTACATCCGATTGTTTATATTTATAAAGCCTTCAGGGATACATATCTGGACAGATTTGAAATCGGCAGAGGCATTATCTCATTATATTACAAAATCTCTCCGGCACTTGCAGACCTGATAAAAGACAAACCCTTTTTAAGATTTGCTATATCTGTATATCTCACTCCTCTGGCAATGGTCTTATATCTGCTCTTAAAGCCAATGATACTGCTTGCCCTTATCTGCCTTCTCGCCTGTGTATACCTATTCATTCGCGTCAGAAAGGCATACACCCTGCTCTCCATATTTTTGATTGTGATTTTATTCCCGATGTTTTTATATGCAGAATCAGAGAGGAACATGGGATTCTCCTTTTCTGCAGGAGATTTTAAGCCGAAAAATATTGATAAAGAAGAAGGTCTAAGTACGGAGCCCTATAAAGAGATATTTGACAATAAGAGTGAATTTATGTTTAAACTCGGACTGGATTATGAATTTTTTCAGAGCTTCGGAACACTCTCTCTGGGAGGTGCAACGGGTTTCTGGCAGGTTCTGGGAAAAGGGATTTACAACTATCAAAGCAGTTTAAGTGAGAAGAGTCAGGATACCACAGTGTTCAATATAGTACCTCTGGAGTTTAATCTAATATATAGATTTGATTATTATGCAAATCAGAATAATATTCCACTGGTTCCATACGGCAAGATAGGACTGGATTATTATGTTTACTGGATAACCGATTCAAGAGGCGACATCTCAAACTATAAAGATGCAAATAATAAGAGATATGACGGTTATGGTGGAAAATTGGGCTATCACTATGCAGGAGGTCTGATGTTTCTTCTGGACTGGATCGATAGAGAGACTGCTGCCGATTTTGATATGGAGTTTGGGGTAAACAACTCATATATTTTCATAGAATTTTATAAGACCATAATAGATGGCTTTGGTAGTTCGGGCTTTGACCTCTCAAATATAGGACTTTTTTTCGGGTT
>JBBISZ010000002.1:12275-16280 GCA_037441045.1 Deltaproteobacteria bacterium
AACTGATATGCGGTATGCACTACTGATTGAGTATAATGGGAAATTTTTTTCTGGCTGGCAGGTTCAGCAAGGGCTCAGGACTGTACAGGGAGAGATAGAGCGAGCCCTAAAGATAGTTCTTAAGAAGGATATCAGGATTTTTGGGGCAGGAAGGACAGATGCCGGTGTACATGCCATAGGGCAGGTTGCCTCATTTTCCATAGACAGTGAGATTGACAGAGGAAAAATGCTCCTGTCATTGAATGGTGTCTTACCAAAAGATATCTCCATAATTTCTATTGTAAAAACTGATGATAATTTTCACCCAAGATATTCGGCAAAGACCAAGATTTACGAATATTATGTGCTTAACAGACGTAGCAGACCATCGGTATTCCCTGATACAGTATATCATTTTCACTTTGATCTTAACTTTGAGGAGATTCAGAAGGGGATAGAATACTTAAATAGCATAAGGGATTTTTCAACCTTCAAGGCAGCCGACAATGAATGTAAGGGAGATATAAGAGATATTAATATCAGTTTTAGAATGACAGAACCCTCTCTTTATGTGTTCTCCTTTGTAGGACAGGCATTTTACAAAAATATGATTAGGATAATTATGGGAACCCTTTTAAGACTTGGACGTGGAGATATAGATTATAACAGATTCATAGAGATAGTGAATAGCAAGGACAGAAAAAAGGCATTTGAGACCGCACCTGCCTGCGGGCTGATATTGAAAAAGGTTATTTATGAACCTGACATCAATTGGGGGGTTTGATTGTTTAAGGATTTTTCTGTCAAAGAATTGAAGTACTATTTTGGATTTGGCTTCCTCTTTTTTATCCTGGATGCATTTTTATTCCTTCAGATTTTCTTCAGGTTTATTAACAATGCAAACATCTCTGTATACTGGTCTCTAATAGTGCACGACATTATGTATATTCTATTCTACCTTGCCCTCATTCTTTTTCTTGCAATCTTTTTTAAACTGGAACTTAAAAGAACAATGCTTTTTGTATTACCTCAATTTTATATTTATGAATATCTGGGAGGTTTTATCGTTCAGGGTATGGATTATTTTATTCTGGGTCCCAAAATGATTTTTACAAGACTAATTATCCTTGCTCTGGGGGCAATTATCATATATTTAACTCTCAGATTGTTTAAGATATGAGAAGTCTAATTAACATTTTAATTGTTATTTTATCTACAATAATACTGGGAAGTGCAGCCATTTTCGGAACTCTTGTGTTGCGAAGCGATACATTCTTTAAAAAATGTGCTCAGATCTGGGCAAAGATACTTATATACTGGTGTGGAATAGATCTCAAATCTGTTATTCTTTGCAAAATAGAAGATTTTACAGAACCTATTCTCTTTATGTCAAATCATCAGAGCCACTATGACATCCCAACAATTTACTGTTCACTCCCCATCTTTACAATGTTTCTCGCGAAGAAGGAGCTCAGAAAGATTCCATTTCTGGGTTGGGCTATGTGGATAGTGGGATTTGTCTTTATCGATCGCAAGAATAGAGAACAGGCATTTAAGGCAATCGAAGAGGCTGCCTCTGAATTTGTAAACAGAAAGAGATCCATTGTAATATTCCCGGAGGGAACAAGGTCCAGAGATGGTGGTATTGGTAGTTTTAAGAAGGGAGGTTTTCATCTGGCAATTAAGGCAAAGGCAAAGATTATCCCCATGGGGATATGGGGGACGATCAATGTCCTGCCAAAAGGGAGCTGGCTTATAAAGCCAGGAAGGGTCTGTATACACATTGGAGAGCCGATTGATGCCTCAAAATATTCGTATGAGACAATGAATGAACTGATGGAGAGCGTCAGAACCTCAATAACAAGCCTTACAGAGAAAAGTAAAGCGATGCTCAAGTAAAATTTTCTTATGAGAACTACTTTGTCTATCTTATCTTGAAAAAACTTATTTGTTCATAAGTATCAACCCCTCAAAACTAATAGCATTTCGAATTTATAAAAAAACAAATTAGCTTTACGATGTGCCTGATTAATATGTAATATTTCCTGATCCTGGATTAGTTATTATTTATAGCGAAGACATGATTATAAATCAGACTACCTAAAACAACAAATCTTAAACATATTTTGCTATTTTTATTATTTATAATCCACTATACAAAACGGCTTTGATGTGTTATTAAACTGCAGGTTATGCGTTCTGGTTTTTTATGTTTGATATTACTATTGTCTACATTTCCACCTGTTTATGCTCAGGAAGAGGAGGATCTGCCCCAAAGTGAGGAGGAGATATGGAATAATCATCCTGTTGAAAAGAAAAAGATTGAAAAGCAGTCTCCCAGAAAGAAAAATATAGAGGTTGAAGAGGAGGAGTCTCCCGCAGGCGCATTTGAATATGCTGATGATGAGGAAAAACCTGAGGCTAAAAAGAAGGAAGAAAAGAAGGAAGAGAAGGGGAACGTAGAAAAAAAGGAGGAACAGAAGAAGAAGGAGAGTTCAGGAGAGGAAAAGAGAGTTCCTGCTGTTTCTCAAGACGCCGGACAAATACCAGTGGATGCCGGAATTACTGCAGACAAACAGGCTCCTCAGGCTACACAACCTGAAACTGTAAGTCTCAAAGTTCCAGCTGCAAGATTAAAAGAGATAGAATCACTCTGGTTTGATAGGTTGCAAAATATCAAGGTCAGAGAGTTTTCTCTTGCGGAGGAGAAACTCAAAAAGATTATTGAGTACAAACTGGAGAGCGGAATCCCGGATCTACCTCATATTGCACTCGCTCTTACAATTGAGTCCAAGACCGCTATAAAAGCAAACGATTATATATCCGCTCAAAGACTTGCCGATGCCGCTCTAACGCTTGCACCAGATATCTATGAAGTATGGTTTTTTAATGCATATATATCGTGGCTTTCAAACAAGACTGACCTTTTTAAGCCGCTGAAATTTACTATAGAAGGGCTCAAGAGAACATTTTTACCTATTACTACAGGTCCGCTTATATCTGGAAATATCCTTACACTCTTATCTCTTATTATATCGCTCTTTGCATTATTATTTATAATCTCACTGCTGCTAAAACACGCCAACAGGGTTATGCATGACCTATCGCATCTCTTCCCCAATGGAAGATCGCAATTTGTTTCTGATATTATATGGTTATCTATATTTTTCATATTTGTTGCGAAGTTTTTATCTGTGTTTCACTTTATATTTATTGGAAGCATAATACTCTGGATATATATTACAAAGAGGGAGAAGGCTCTGCTTGTTGTTACTATTATTGTTATTTCTGTATTGCCTTATAACTTCAAGCTATACAATAGACTACTCTATCTACATCAGAGCGACATACAGATAGCCTATAAGGCGTTGAAGTTTGAAGAGCCGGAGCATATCGAAAGGTTAATTAACAAGACCAATTCAGGAACTGCATCAGCGGAGGAGTATCTTACCCTTGGTATTATAAACAAGAGAAGGGGAAATTTTGAACTGGCAGAGAAGATGTACAAAAAGTCAATTGAACTAAATGCTTCCAGCGCAGCAGCATATAACAATCTCGGGAATCTATATCTCATTATTGAAAAATACGATGATGCCCTCGTTCAATATAATAATGCCTTAAATATTGAACCAAGGTCAGAAAAAATTCGCTATAACATATCCCGTCTGTTTTTGAGGAAAAAGGAGCTTGATAAGAGTAACACTGAACTCTCAGAGGCAAAGAAATTTAATGAAGAATATATTACAGATCTTCTGAAAAATTCCACATCAGGTATAAACAGATTTATAGTTGATATTGAACCATCTTTTAATATAGACTTTTCACAGATGCCAGAACACACATCAGGGAAATCTCAGAAGATGTATCTACCATTTGAACATTACATAACTGGCGGGATTATACCATCAGATGTACTCTTCTGGCTCACAATTATGGCAGTAGTTGGTATCATATTGAGCATAATTTCCAGAAATCTCAGAATTTCACATATATGTAATAGATGTGGGAGAGCGGTCTGCCGAAATT
>JBBISZ010000002.1:16290-37851 GCA_037441045.1 Deltaproteobacteria bacterium
CCTGAACTTTACAACGATGAAGAGTGTGCGCAGTGTTTCCATATCTTTACTCGAAGGGATGTATCTGATCCAAAGACCCGATTTGCAAAGGAGAAGGAGATCTCCAACTATCAGTTCTTTCACAGTCTTGTTATACGCCTGCTCTCCATGGTAATCCCGGGCACATCTTATATCTGGTCCAGAAGAACTACAAAGGGCGCTATTTTACTACTCCTATCGGTTGTAGGCTTTATATCTATATTTTTCTTTAACAGACCGAATCCTTTACCCTATTTTTCAACTACCTCCTTTGAGACATTCTTTAAATTGCCTTTTGTTTTATCTGGAATTCTGGCATACTTTGTAAGTCTCAGGGATGCATTCAAGAAGGGATGACCTATGGCACTGGCTGGATCACTCAAGGATTTCAATCTCGCTGACATATTTCAATTGATCGCCCAGCAGGGTAAATCGGGTATCCTTCATATAAAATCGGGCAGATTTATGATGAGGGTCTTCTTCTTCAATGGCTCAATCGTCCGTTCGGAGGTATTTGAAGGAGGCAAACCCGTAGACATACTTCTGATGATGCTCCTCAGGGCAGGTGTAATATCTCCAAAGGATTTCCAGTATATCATTGATCGCAGGGCGAAGACCATGAGAAGGACAGAGGATATCCTTCTTGATGAGAATTTTATAACAAGAGAAGATCTTGTACTCTTTATCAAACTCAAAAATAGTGAACTTCTATACAAACTGATGGGATGGAAAGAGGGCGAATTTGAATTTGAACCCTCAGAGATATCCATAAATTCTGCCTATGATACTCCGCAGCCTACTGATGGGGTGCTAATGGATACATTCAGGGTGGTGGATGAATGGCCATCTATAAATAATGTCATCCAATCTGTCAATATGACCTTTGAGATAAATCCAGCGACTGAAGATTTTGAGGTCATAGCAAGAAAGAATGAATTTGGCGAATCTGAAAGAAAGGTATATTCGTTAATAATTGAGAATAATAAATACGATGTACAGAAATTGATAGATATTTCCCGGCTGGGCGAGTTTGAGACCTGTAAGGCACTTTATAATCTGGTCAGAACCAATATACTAACTCCCAAAAAACCCAGAAACCCCATTCCTTTTAATGCACTCAAAGGAGGTCCCTTAAATACAAAGAGGATTGTAATACCTTCAGTCCTGATCTTAAATATAATACTTGGCGTTTTATCCATTCTTCTGGTAACACTCCTTATAGTGAGCATATTCTCAAGATTTAGAGCCATAAGCGATGAGAGCGCAATGGCGGCTGTGAGAGTATCTCTATACAAGAGGCTGATCTCAGATATTACAAAGGAGCGAATATCTAACTCATTAAAGGTGTACAGTATCATAAACGGTAAGGATGCAGACAGACTTGAACAGTTATTTGAAAACAGACTACTTGAGGAGAGAGACCTATACTATCCTTTCAACCTGAAATACAAAATGCAAAAAGAGAATGGATCAATTAAAATTTTGAGCCCACTATACTGAGGTATTGATATGATAGAGATGCGTAAAATAGAACTATCCAACACTGAAGCCACAAGACAACTCTTTATAAATCAGGGCGAATTCTCAATGATATTAAAGAAGAGGCTCAATGTAATATTTGACACCAGAGGGAATCAGATAGTTCTAAGAGGAGAGACAAAAGATGCAGATTTAGCAGAGAGATTGATAAGAGAGTTTTGTGAGATAATGAATTCGGGTCATATTATATCTGCACAGGATCTGGAATATGGTATAAGAACACTCAAAAGTAATCCAAAGACATCCCTCGCGGATATATATATGGATGCTGTACTGGTAGTATCCAGAAACAGGACTATCACTCCCAAGACTATTGGACAGAAGAGATATGTTGATGCAATAAGAAAAAACGATATAGTCTTCGGGATAGGACCTGCCGGCACGGGCAAGACTTATCTCGCGATGGCAATGGCAGTTACTGCTTTTATTAACAAGTCTATAAAAAGGATAATACTTACCAGACCAGCGGTGGAGGCTGGAGAGAAACTTGGTTTTCTGCCTGGTGATCTTGAGGAGAAGGTAAATCCTTATCTGAGACCACTATATGATGCCCTGAATGATATGATGGACTTAGAGAGAGTGCAATCCCTGATCTCAAGAGGAATTATAGAGGTTGCCCCTCTGGCATTTATGCGAGGCAGGACACTGAACGACTCGTTTGTAATTCTGGATGAGGCACAGAATACTACAATTGATCAGATGAAGATGTTTCTGACCCGAATGGGCTTCTCCTCGAGAGTGGTTGTTACTGGAGATATTACACAAATAGATCTACCTCAGAATGTAAGATCAGGACTGGTAGAATGTATAGATATTCTCAAAAATGTATCGGGTATCGAATTTTGTTTTATGTCTGAACAGGATGTGGTAAGACATCCGTTAGTACAAGAGATAATTAAGGCGTTTGATAAAAACAAATAATATGATGAAAGAGACCCGAAAAGAACGCGTTTTTGCAAACAGGACTGTGGAGTTTATGGAGAGACATTCCCCTCTTATCAGATTTATTGCCTTCTTTATCTCTGTGCTCTCCATAACAGTCGCTACCTCTCCACTCATAAGACAGATGGAACTCCCCGTAGAAGATCAGCAGATCGGGAAGGTCTCAACCGCAACATTAAGATCTGATAGAGACTATGTGCTCATTGATGAGGATGCCACAAAACAGGCAAGGGAGACTGCACTTAAGAGTGTAAAACCTGTATTCTTTTTTGATGCCTCTCTGGGTGACATGATCGTAGATTCTGTAAAAGAGGCATTTGACTACATGCGAAATAATATTCAGGTAGCCCTTTATCAGGAGGGCGGCGAAGAGCCAATAGATGCCTCATCTACTCAAAGAGTGATATCTGAAGCAGCAAAGCGAAAAGAGTTGGAGACAATAAAAGAGGTCGTATTGTCCAGTAGAGAGGATTTTGAAAAGGCTCTTGGAATAAAATTGAGTGATGCGGAATTAAATGCGTTGATAAATTTTCGTTTTTCAAGAGATATAGAAGACGGCATCATCTCTATCCTGCAGCCAATCATGCAGGAGATAATAGTAGAGGATAAGAATAAACTTATTCAGGAGAAGGGTTCTGGAATCCTTATTCAGCGGATATATGCAAAAGAGCAACGGGCGGAGGGGATTATGTCCTCAGTAACATCTATCAAAGATGTTGCCGAGATAAAAAAGTTGATTGAGAAGAAGATAATCTTTATGCTCGCCGATTACAACAAAGATGAGAGAAAACTAATTGTTTCACTTACAACAAAATTGATAAAACCCAACCTGACTTTCAATGCCTCCGAGACCGAACGAAGGAAAGAGGAGACACTCAATTCTGTTACGCCTGTTACGATAAATATCAAAAAGGGAGATGTACTGATAAGAGATGGTGAAAAGATCACCAGAGAACATCTCAAGATTTTCAGGGGAATCAGGACAAAGACTACAAGAGAAAGGGATATTATTGTAACCATAGGAATAATGCTGTTTGCAATATTGATAATACTTGTACCGTATATCTTTGCACGGGCATACATCAGGAAGTTTGCCCCTCGCACCAAGGATATACTACTCATGGGCATCCTGCTTGCATTCTCTGTTATTTTTGGAAGATTACTTTTAACTGTCTGTGAGGCACTGAGCGATTACTTCCCGAATATCCCTCAACATATCTGGGAATATATGATCCCATTTGCCGCAGGTGCAATGCTGGTCAGATTTATACTAAACAGTGAAACCGCCTTTGCCTTTTCGGTTGTAATGGCAGGTTTTACCTATCTCCTGACAAACAACAACATGTATTATGGCTTTTATACACTGACGGGCTCTCTCATTGCTGCATATAGTGTGGCTCATGCTACCACCAGAGCAGTAATCTTAAAAGGCGGATTCTTAACAGGGTTTATGAACACGATTATGGTAGTTGTCTTCGCACTTATGAGGGGAGAGACACTGAATAGCATAATCCTGTTTGGCTGTCTAATGGGGCTGGTAAATGGTGTAATGGTCTCAATGATTGTTACATCATCTGCACCTGGACTTGAGGTAGCCATGGGTTATGTAACAGATATAAAACTGCTGGAACTTGCAAACCTGAATCACCCACTCTTAAAAGAACTTATTGTAAAGGCTCCCGGGACATATCATCATTCAATACTGGTGGCTTCACTTGTAGAGACTGCTGCTGAGGATATAGGGGCAAACCCCCTTCTGGCAAAGGTCTGTGCCTATTATCATGACATTGGAAAGATAAACAAGCCCGATTATTTTGGAGAAAATCAAAAGGATGGTATAAACAGACACGATACGGTAACCCCATCAATGAGCGCACTGATACTTAAAGCCCATGTAAAAGATGGTCTTGAAATGGCCAGGAACTATAGACTTGGACAACCGATACTGGAAGTAATACAGCAACATCACGGGACATCTCTAATAAAGTACTTTTATCAAAAGGCGAAAAATCAGGGAGAGAATATTGAGGAGGAGGATTTCAGATATCCGGGTCCAAAACCACAGACAAGAGAGTCTGCACTTGTAATGCTGGCGGATTCAGTTGAGGCGGCGGCAAAATCTGTCCCGGATCTGGATGCTATAAGATTGAGAGGGCTTGTTCAGAAGATTATTAACAATATTTTCAAAGATGGCCAGCTCTCAGAGTGTGATCTTACACTCAGGGATCTGGATAAAATTGCAAGGGCATTTATAAAAGTAATGGATGGAATTTATCACCAGAGACCGGAATATTTTGAACCGGCAGTAAAACAATCAGACGGTGTAAAGAAGCAGCAGGAGGAGAAATCTGGAAACGGCGAACAGAACAAGGAAGAGGATCCAGAGGATAACGACAGCGATCTTAAAAGACTTGGGCTTTAGTCTCTTTTCTATCTCTTATGTGTTGACTGATGATAGAGAGATCAGGAGGCTCAATTATGAATTTCGTCATATAGACAGGGCAACGGATGTCCTTTCGTTCCCTCAGTACTCATTTTTTAGAGGAGAACTGATAGAGCCAATACTCGTTGTAGAATATCCTGTACCTCTGGGAGATGTGGTGATCTCCATAGAAACACTTAACAGAAGATGCAAGAATGACGCAAGAAAGTATAGAGAGGACCTCTTAAAGGTAGTAATACATGCCATATTGCATTTGATAGGTTTTGATCATAAGAATTTAAATGATAGAAGAATTATGAGAAGTTTTGAAAAGTCACTTTTTGAAAAATATAGAAAGGTAGTGAGAGTATGAGGTACTTTTTTTCGTTGGCTTTTTTGCTCTTTTCTCTGACATTATTTGCCTCTGAAGGCGACATAGAAAAACCGCAGATACAGGATATTCATCAGGAGAAGAGTTATCTTGTGGCTGTACCACTCGCATTCTTTGTGGGTT
Organism: Deltaproteobacteria bacterium; assembly: GCA_037441045.1. GTDB lineage: Bacteria > Myxococcota > SpSt-1050 > SpSt-1050 > SpSt-1050 > SpSt-1050. The sequence continues at coordinate 21,726 of JBBISZ010000002.1, forward strand.
TTGGCAGTGGACACTTTTATGCAAAAGACACATGGGGTGGGATAAGATATATTGCTTACGATGTCGCAGGTCTCGGACTCGGTTTTCTCACTCTTTATCTTGATGATTACAGCGATCGTTCAATTCTATTTGCCGTGGCTGTTTTAGTTGTAAATAGAATCTATCAGGCTGTGAGTGCTGCCGAGAGCGTTCATTATTATAATAAAAATCCAATGCTGAGGGAACTGGATCTATTTGAGCATGAAAAACCTCAGAGACAATTATCTCAATATCAAAATTATAATATCTTAAAACTGGAACTCATGAGGTTTTAGCAAGGATTATTATGGATAGCAGCGACAGAAGTCTTGATACAATCTTTGGTGGAAGGATAAAAATTTATCAACCACGAGAAGGTTATAGATTCAACGAGGATTCACTGCTCCTTGCAGACTTCTGTAGCAATTCAAGAGGCCTATCAATAGACCTTGGAACTGGCTGTGGAATCATCCCAATCATAATGGCAGTAAGATCAGAGCATCCAGAGAAGATTTACGGAGTGGAGATCCAGAAACGTCTTTCAGAACTTGCAGTTGAGAATGTAAAACTCAACGGACTCACAGACAGAATTGAGATCATAAGTCAGGATATTCGCAAACTTAAAGAGAATTTTAGCCCTCAGATCTTCGATGTTGTAATATCCAATCCACCCTATATGCAGATTGAGAAGGGAATAATCAGTAGTGCCTCTGAGAAAGCACTTGCCAGACACGAGATCCTTTTGAGGATTCAGGACATCCTGAATATATCCCGTTATCTCTTAAAATCAAGAGGGGTCCTCAGACTTGTATATCCTACCATGAGGCTTGTGGACCTCTTTGTTTTGATGAGGATGAGGAAGATTGAACCCAAGAGGATCAGACTTGTATATCACAAACATGAAAGTCCTTCACACATAGCACTTGTGGAGGGTACAAAGTTTGGAAAATCCTCCCTTGAGATTCTTCCACCTCTCATTCTGTATGATAGAGATGGAAGTCCAACAGCTGAATATAGAAGGATATTTGGTACAGAGAATCCAGAATGAATGCAATAGAGATCAGACCGAAAATCCTCATAGCAGATGATGATGAGACTATCCTTCTCATCTTTAAGGGGTTATCTCGAAAAAAGGGTTATGAAGTCTTTACCTTTTCAAGTTCAGAATCAGCCCTCAAATTTGTAGAGAATAACGAAGTGGATATATGTATCCTCGATATTAATATGCCCGATCTCAACGGTCTTCAGTTGCTCAAAAAAGTAAAGCAGGTTGACAACTCCATAGAAGTCATAATAATGTCTGGAATGGCAACAGTAAATGATGCAGTCTTTGCAATGAAGGAGGGGGCATACGATCTGTTAGAGAAACCCTTCTCCAATCTGGAACTGGTTGAATCTATTATCGAGCGGGCGTATGAAAAGCGGGCACTGGTTAAAGAGATAAAGAGGCTCAAAAGTCTTGAGAAACAGAAAGACAGTTTTTACGGTATCATGGGGAAGTCTTTAGAAATAAGAAAGGTTTTCGATATAATAGAGACTGTTGCTCAATCTGATTCCAATGTGCTTATTACCGGAGAGAGCGGGACAGGGAAAGAGCTGGCAGCAAAGGCTATTCACCAATCGGGGGGAAGGAGAGATAAACCTTTTGTGGCTATAAATTGCTCAGCCATAACAGAGACACTATTTGAGAGTGAACTTATGGGACATGTAAAGGGGGCTTTTACCAATGCCTATGATAACAAAAAAGGGCTACTGGAATATGCAAATGGTGGGACTGTCTTTCTGGATGAGCGGGAGATATCCCGTTAACTTTTCAGGTAAAACTGCTGCGCGCCATACAGGAGCGTGAGATAAGGAGGGTGGGTTCAACTGAGAGTATAAAAATAGATATCAGGCTAATTTCAGCCACCAATAAGAATCTGCATGAACTGATAAGAATGGGCAGGTTTAGGGAGGACCTTTTCTACAGACTCAATGTCATTGAGATAAATATGCCACCTCTGAGAGCCAGAAGTGGAGATATCCTTATACTTGCCGCGCACTTTCTCAATAGATTCAATATTAATCTAAAAAAAGACATAAAGGGATTTGCAGTGGAGGCAATAACAGCTCTTGAAAATTATAGTTGGCCTGGAAATATAAGAGAACTCGAGAATGTCATAGAGCGTGCCGTTGTATTATGTAAAAGTAATGAGATAGGCGTATCAGATCTACCTGCCCACATAGCAACAGCAGATAAAGGAAACGATCAATATATTACTTCAGACATTCTTCCGTATAAAGAATTGCGAAAAAGGGTCATAGAGAATTTTGAGAGAAATTATTTTTCCAGACTGCTTGAGAGAACCGGAGGAAATATATCAAAAGCCTCCAGAATTGCAGGTGTAGACAGAAGTAATCTCAGAAAACTCATAATTAGATACCCCGATATCTATGGCAGATTTAAGTAAGAAGCTCCCTGCCGTTCAGGATATCCTGAAAAGAATTTTTGAGGAACTTAGATCAGAGGGGAGGAATGTACTCAAAGAGATTGAAAGGGTGAGTAATATCTATCAAACGGGTTCAATAAGGAGAGAGTTTGAAAATATTGATCCTGATATATATGCCCTCTACTTTATGCCAGAGCATCTACCAAAAATTCTTATTGTGCTATATGAATTGATTGAGAGATACAGTTTATATTTTGAAAAAATAAAAAAAGTCTATGATCTGGGCTCCGGTGTAGGTACAGCATCACTGGGGTTAAATCTGCTTTCGGATAAAAATCTCCCTGTCGTGCTTGTCGACAGGAGTCCCAAGATGCTCAAGACATCCTATAAGATTCTGTCTCGACTGGGTTTTAATAATTTTGAACAATCAGAAATCAATTATTTAAAAACAGATATTGTATCAGATACACCATCCATGTATATATTTATGAACACTTTATCTGAAAATATTGACAGAATAGAAGGTTTACAAAAACTTATAGATAGAATTCTGAGACAGAACAGAGATAATATTATAATCATAATAGAACCTTTATCCGAAAAAGGTAGAAATATTGTAGTAAATTTAAGAGAAAGATACTGGGGCAGCATCTTAATGCCCTGCACAAATAGTGGAGAATGCCCATTAATAAAATCCGATTGCGATATATGTAGATTTGCAATAGATCAGAAGATATCTGAAAAATTAGAGGTGATTGTTACTGCCGGACACCGTTTGGCAAAGTTCTACTATCTCGTCTTATCTGCTTCTGGAAAAGATAGTCAGGAGAGACAATTTAGAATATTAAATTATCCTGTGAGTAGAAAATACGGATTTGATTTGAAGATTTGCAATCAACAGGCTATCTCTTTTTTAAGGATAAAGACAAAGGGTAACACAGAAAAAAAGATAACAAGGCATCTAATCCCAAATGGACTTATTGAATTAAGGAATCTAAATAATATAGAATTTGAAAAACCTCATCCATTAAGTATGCTCAATATTAAAACAGTAAATGATCCTTCCTTAATCGTTAATCCAGAGGAACATACTGTCCATTCTTAATGGTCATTACAGGTTTTACTGTAGGATTCTTATTGCCTTTAATCATCTTGTGCCTTCCATTTATTCCCAGAAAGACAGGCTCCTGTTCAATACCTTTCTTTATTGCATCTGATGTAATTCCATATTTGTTCATAATATAGGCGAGATAGTGCATAATATCATAACCCTCTCCTACAAACAGATCCATCTGTTCCCTTGAAAATTTGAGTTTTGCAACATTTTCAGCATTATTAATTGATAGATCAGGGGCAAGAAAGATCAGTTTATCTGTATACTTTTGCATCTCCTGAACCACTTCAGTGCCGGATACACCAGACACAAGAAGATGTTTTTTTATACCCATCTGCGAGATAGTCTTTGCTATCAACAACATCTCGTCAAAGTCTCCAATAATATAAATTGCATCAGGTTCGTGCCTCTTTATTGCCTCTACATCAGCCTTGAAATTATTTCTCTTTGGGGGATAAAAATCAAAGCTCGCGATCTCTCCCCCTCGTTCCTGAAAGTTCTTCTTGAATACCTGCGCAAGATTTGTGGCGACAGGAACATTCAAATATAAGATGGAGACAGCCTTCGCCTTGAGTTTCTCTCTGGCAACGACTGCCAGATCTATCGCCTCAAGAGTACCATCCGAGTATGATTGAAACAGATAATCTCCTGCCTCATTTGATGTTGATGTAATAGTTCGAGATGAAATAAATACCGCTCTGCTCTCCTCTGCCTTCTTCCCTGCCAGTACAAGTGCCGGTGGAGAGACAAATGCCAGAAGTGCATTAACTTTGTCAAATTCTACAAGTTTTGTAACCGATTCAAGGGCAGGCTCTCCGGTGGATCGATCATCTTCAAGAAAGAGGGTTATATTCTTTCCATTTATTCCTCCGCTCTTGTTTATCTCTTCTATAGCGAGTTTTGTACCCTCAAGCGCCCTTTTACCATACGCAGAAAAGTTTCCAGTAAGAGACCCTATAAAACCTATCTTTATCTCCTTTGGTTCACTCTTGCAGGATGTTAAAAAAGTTAAAGTCAGTAAAAGAAGAAAAATAGTAAATATAGATTTTCTTTCCATCAGTTATTCCTCCATATATATATTGACTATCAGAAAAATATCTTCGCTTCAAGTATTTTGGACTCTCTTATTCAATTAGATCTCTGAGGTTATCAGATATAAAATTAATATGATTGTTTTTTAAAATTATTACCTCAATTCCTTTAAATTCTTCAATTATTAATTTTCTCATATTTTTATCGCAAAAAAGCAATACTGTCGCAAGTGCGTCAGCAATTATGGGATCTTTATAAATAACAGTGCTTGAGCAAAATCCACCGACAGGAAATAGCGTCTCTGGATTTATAATATGAGAAAATATCCTGTTTTTATAACAAAAAAACCTTTCATATGTTCCAGAAGTAGCTATTGCAGAGTTGTTCATCTTTATTGCAATCATTACCTCGTTCTTCGCAATGGGATTCGGTATGCCAATTTTATATAACCTATCACTTATGGAAAATGGATATAAATCACCTCCAAGATCTATAATGAATTCTCCAAGCCCCATTGAGATGGCTGCCTCCACTATCTTTTTTAGTATAAAACCTTTTGCAATACCACCCAGGTTAATAGAAATATTTTTTGAATAAAACCTTACAGCAAATCCATCTTCATCTTTTAATTCTACATTGTCAAACGAGGCACCAATTGTATAAGTCTTTAAATATTCTCTCTTGAAAAGGTTTTTTGAGTAACGAGGTATGGACCAGAAATTTATAAGTTTGCCAATGGTTGGATTAAAAAGGCCATCAGTCATATAAAAAATATCTTTTGAGATCTTCAAGAGTGTAAACATGTCCTCAGAAACCTTTGTTTCACTTAAAAGAGCCAGCCTGTTTATATTGGAGAGCTCTGAATCTTTTATAAAAAATGAAAATCTTTTCTCATATTCTACAATTAAGCGAAATAACTCAAATGCTATATCTAATTTTTTTTGATCCTTATTATACAAACTAATTGTAACAATTGTTCCAAGTAGACATTCACTTATTGAAATACTATTTTTTCTTTGAGAAATATGCATTTCTACATGCATCTCCTAAGGCACTCTTAATCAGGTTGGAAGATCTTGTCGCTCCACTTATTGCATCAAAGTTGGCATTTTGTGTTTCAACAATAATCGCCGGTAGTTTCTCAAAAGCCCGCCTGCCATATTTGCTATGATTACCCCGCAAAATTTCTATTGATTCAATTCTGCCTCTGTTAAAATTCACTTTCAGAATTGTATTTCCAAGAAGATTTCGACTTTTACCTATAAAAGTACCATTTAAATCATTTTTGCAGTATGCAACAGATGTTGAAACTGGTATCATACCAAAATACTCAAGTGAAGAAAAAAGTCCAAATCTTATCATTACTTCAACAAGAGCCAGTTTTAGTACTCCTGCAATTTTCGATAAAAATCCATTATGAGATAGTATAATTAATATCACAATAAGAAGCGAAAGAATTAAAAATATTATCTCAAGTGGTTTTTGTAAAAAAGAGATATCTTTTCCAATAAAGAGGTCAAATGATGCAATATAGATTACCTCTGTTATAACAAGCAGAGACATAAGAAAAATAAAAGCAAACCTATAATTACTTTTGCATCTTCTAACAAAAGACCGGGATATAACAAACACAATAGTGGTGGAGATAATACCTACAAATACTGCCAGTATCGTATAAAGTATCATAGCGTAATAATGCTATACCATATTATCACTTCTATAAGAAGTCCAGAGGATTCATTGGTTAAAAAATATAATAATATTACTTTGTTTATGGATAAATTTCTGCAGATATTCCATTCTGTCCTGAATTGCCAGAACTACTACCTCCATTTCCACCAGTACCTTTATTGAGCACACATCCCGACTGATTCAAAGTGCTATTCTGACCTTTGTATATAACAATTGAGGGACCGCCTCCGCCACCACCTCCAGCACCACCATCTCCACCCTTTCCACCACTACCTCCTGGACCTCCCATCGATCCGTCATCCTGTTCATAAGTCCCTCCATAACCTCCACCATCTCCTCCAGCACCACCAGAACTTCCAAAACCTCCATTTCCACCCTTGCCCCCATTACCGCCATTCTGTGAATAAAGATTTGAATCAGTCAATGAGGCATTTGAATTGTAGATATACAGACATATCGATGCACCACCACCTCTACCGCCCTTCCCTCCTGTACCTCCACATCCGCCTGCACCACCTCCACCGCCAGATCTTCCATAACTATCGCAATCTGCAGTACCACCTCCACCTCCACCGCCGCCTCCTCCTCCTGAACCATTTTCACCATTTGCACCATCTCCACCGTTGTTTGTAGCCACATACCCGGAGCCGGTAAATGAACCCATATTTGCACCTGATATACCATTTGTGCCATTCCTGCCATCAGCACCATTCTCCCCATATTGTGTTGATAGCGGTGAGGCTGTTCCTCTCCCCGAGATAACACCCTTGCCACCTGCTCCACCGGTTCCAGAAGGCCCTATACCCGATGCACCGTCCAACCCGGAATTTGAACCATGCCCCGCATCTCCACCCTTTCCACCGTGCATCCCACAAACACTTGTTCCTCCGGCGCCTCCCGCAGGCCTTGAACAGCTTGTACAGAGCACTCCCCCTGAATCTTCACATCCGGGGTTTCCGGACTTTCCTTTTGAAGTAGCAACATCATTTTGCAGTCCATTACTACCTGACATACCATCGCCACCGTTGGCACCTCTACCCGATTTTATGGTGCATTTGTAGATCCTTACATCTGTTGAATTCAACAAAACCAATCCATAAGAACTGGAGGATTCTATTGAGGCATCCTGTGAAGAGATGCTAATTCTATCGATAATTACCTGTTGATTTATGTCCTGTAATTTTATGCCTTCAGGAGAAGGATAGATGCTTACTTTATATGAATCTGAACGACTCCAGTTGTTGCTCTTGCTATAGCCTCCATATATGCTAATTGCTTTATTCAGAGTAAAGGTCTCATAATAATTTCCCTCAGAAATTAAGATATAACTTATTTGAGGCAGAGATGAAGCCTTGCCTATAGCTGCCGATATGGTTTTTAATGGCTGTTCCTTTGTCCCGGGATAACTATCATTTCCGCTCTGTACATCTACAAAGATTGCCTTTATTACTTCTCCATCAATTCCATCACAGTTTGCATCAACAAAAAGGTCATCAGGCTCATCTGTCTCTGACTGCTTTATACAGCCCACACCCTCACCACTGAGACTAATTTTATACTGGGGATTTTCTGGATCATTTGAGTCAATCTGAAGGATGTCTTCTACTTTCTCCTCTTTTGCAGGAGAAAAGGCAATATCTATGTTGTAGCAAAGTCCTGCAAGTAAAACCTTCTCAATGTTTGATGGAGTAAGTGTAAACTTCCCACCCAGTACTCGAGAAGTGTTGTATATTATCAGATCTTCGTCTCCCTTATTGCAGATCTGCAATTGCCTGTGGGCTGTCTCAAATAGCCTTACCTGTCCAAAATCTATAGCATTTTCACTTGTCCATACAGTCGCTGGAAAGAACCCCGCCCTCGTAAAGACATTTATTATAAGAAGACCATTTTCACTCTCATTTCCATCGTTGTTTATATCAGCGTCATTTGTATAAATACTTAGATCTATGGAATCATTACTTGATTTGACGGTAGCTGTAAATGTGATAATCAGAAATATAGTCTCTTTACCCGAGAGATAGATAGGCAACTTGAGATCTTGATTACTTATTTTGCTGAAAAATCTGTACTCAAATTTATTTTTTGTGTTTATAAAATCTGTTACCTTCTCTATCTTTAGAATGCCCTCCTCTGCTGTGTTTGTAATCTGAACCTCTCTGGTATTAATATTTTTCCCCGCATCAAGAGGAGTGTTGCCCATATCTATTGACAATCTATTAGTATCTCCCTGCATCGGAAAGGTCTTTTCAATCCCTGAGAGATCTGTGTATTTTATTGAGATATTCGGTTTGTCCTTATATCTATTGTAGATTGGAATTCTAAGTGTACTTAAATGAGGATCAGAGGAGGTAATAATTATACTTGTATTGTCAGGGTCTGCATCCGTCTGCGTGCAGCTGACCTCAATCTCCAGTGTATCTCCTGATTTCAATACGGTATTTTTATTAAACTGAGTAGTTATAGCAAAAGTGCTTTTATCCGCACCTGGATCGAGTTCCAGATTGAATATTATCAGATCAGAAGAACCAATATTTTTTATACTCAACATCTTCTTTTTTGTCTCTCCAAACTGCATAGCCCCAAAATCTATCGCCTGTGGCTCTACAGAAATACCTCCCTCCGTGTAGATATCGGTCAGCACATCAGTATCAGTAGCGTCGTAATGCCCTGCATCTTCTACTTTTTGACAAATACCATTTACACACTCTTCGGGATAAACACAGTCTTCCTTTGTCCTGCACTGCTTTACAGAATCTTTTTTACAGTATCCATTTTCACATATTTCACCAGCATTGCACTGGGAATTATTCTTACATGCTCGAAGATCAACATCTGTTCCAGCCGGGACATCCGAGATAGAGCTTACATCTGAAGAACAGCAAAGAAGCAGTACAGACCCTGCTGACAATATAGAACAAAGAAAAAATATCTTTAAGTCTTTCATAATTCCTCCATTTATTTTTAAATATACAATGAATCAGCAAAAAATGCAAAATATTAAGAACTCTTCTAAAGTACACAGATTTCAGGCAAACTACGTGATTTCTCATCTTCAAAAAAGCATAAAATAAGCAAGAATAGATTATTCCATCAAAAGTTTTCCTTATCACCATATTCTAAAAAGAGTTTTTATTGCTTTATCTTTTATGATGATAAACTTTCTATTTCTATCAATTACAATACTATATCAATAGTAAGAACATCAAATTATGTCTAAACACAGATTGGCATACTAAGGGAAACCGAAAAATATAAAAACCTATTATAGACAGCAGGCAATTTATATGCTAATATACCTAACAACTATGAATGCATATATAATCACTAAAAAATCAAGGAGTAAAATATGAAGAGCAGGATTTTTTTCTTAACAACACTTTTCTTACTTCTGCCTGCAATAGTATTTGGGGCAGGAAATCTTTATTATGTGTATAATCCCCTTGGTGGTTCTACGGGTGGAAGGCTATATCTATTGGGGCTGGAAAATGATACATCTGTCGAGGTGTGGAGTCTGGACAATCCAAATTATCACTGGGGACCTACCACACTTGGGCGTGGAGCAATAAGGATTATTTCTCTACCTGTGGGGCATTACAAGATCAGGTCTTATAATCATCCTATTGTCGCTCAGATGGGAGGAGGATATAACTTCTTTGCCCATGAAAATTCAGGGACAGTCTTTTATTCCACTGTTGATCCAAAGATCCGTGTTGGTAAGGAGTTCTTCTTCTATGCCCCGGTTGGGGATGCAACGAGGACTGAAACCATATATGTAATAGTTGCCTATGAGGACTCTTCAACCGGTGTCACCTGTAATACATCAGCGCCTACTTGCACCTGTGGTGTCTGTATTATGGATGAGGGCGGAAATATAAAAGGGCAGTTCAATATGAATGCAGAAGAGTTTAGCGATGTAAGGGCATATATAGGCTTTCACGAAATAACATATATAACAAGTGTCGGAAATATCGCTGTTGTTGCTACAGCCGTAGATGGTTTTGATGTAAATCCATCGGAAAATGGAACTGATACAGGAAAGACTTTTTATTGCCCTGTAATGAGACTCTCTACAAATGGAGGAGATATAGCAGTATTTTCATTTGAAAATAATACAAATATTCAGGTTTATGCATTTAATGGTACATGTGCAAATAGATGGCTTAATATTACCGGTAGTTGCTCCAACTGTGATGCCAATGGCTGCTGTACTACGGCATGTACAAGGACTCTTGCACAGGGAGAGGTATATTTTAGAAACAATCTTGGTGTGGCAGGGGCTACAAGAAATTATAGAGTTACATCTGATAAAGATGTAAAGGTCTGGTGTGGCGACACACAGGGTGGTACGACTATCTCCTATATGGGAGATGATATTGCACAACAGATTGACAAAGGCGGTCTGGATATAATTTTTAATACTCAGACGCTGGGTGGAAATATCTTTGCGATGTATGATAATACTACTGTTACAATTACAAAGATATCCGGTCCAGGTGATCAGCCTGCATCACCACAAACACTAAATTCTGATGGATTTATTGACCTTCTTGCTTCAAACTACTTAAACACTGTATATAGAGTACAGTGTGATAAACCTTGCGTGGTTCAGACAGGTGGAGGAAATAGTTATGATAACTTTCAATTACAACTTAAGGTCATGCCTGATATTGATGCTGATGGAGATGGTATAAGCGATATTCATGAAGGGAGATTTTCAACACCTCAGGTAGATACAGACAATGATGGAACACCTGACTATCTCGACACTGATTCAGACAATGATGGTGTGCCTGACAGTGTAGAGGCAGGAGATGACGACTTTCTGACGGCCCCTATTGATACAGATAATGATGGAATACCTGATTTCAGGGATCTGGATTCGGATGGAGACGGAATACCTGATACCGTTGAGTATAATGTGACTATTGCACAATGCCTTGTGGGTGCTCCACTCTATGATTGCGACAATGATGGCAGGCCTAATTTTGCAGATACAGACTCTGATGGAGATGGAATTCCTGATAACATTGAGGGGACATCTGATACAGATTGTGATGGAAATCCCGACTATCTGGATATAAATGACAGAGATGGTCCTTGCGGGGATCTGGATGGAGACGGTGTGCCTAACGGCGCCACCTCATCTGTGCCCACCTGCAACAACTGGGTTCTCACTACAAATTGCACAGTACCGGGTGAGAGATGTATATGTTACTGCTCAGCATCAGATACAGCCACCTGTATGGACCATGATAACATAGACTCGGACGGCGATAATATTGCAGATGGATATGAGGTGGGAAGCAATCCATCAAATCCGTATGACCATGAATCAGATGGGATACCTGACTCGCTGGATCTGGACTCAGACGGAGATGGAATAACTGATTCTGCAGAAAAAGGGAATAGCTTTGTAAATCTTCCCCCTCTCGATTCTGACTATGATGGGATATATGATTTTCAGGACACGGACTCAGATAATGACGGGATATCTGACTCTGTAGAATATAATCCCACATCAGGTCAGTGTCATACAGGAGCACCACTTTCAGATTGTGACAATGATGGAATACCAAACTATCTGGATGTAGATTCGGATGGAGATGGAAGGGGAGACAATCTGGAAGGTATTGAGGATAGTGATGGAGATGGTGCACCCGATTATCTGGACATAAATGATAGAGATGGACCAGATGGGGATCTGGATGATGATGGATTATCAAATGCCGTTGAAGATTCTATATTCACCAATAGATTGAATGCCGATTCAGATGGAGATGGCATAAGTGATTATTATGAGGTATGTCCTTATACTGGCGCCTGCAATCCTCTAAATCCACAGGATACCGATGGGGATGGAACGATTGATGCCCTGGATACAGATTCGGATAATGATGGATTACCAGATTCTACAGAGAGGGGAAATGTGTTTATAAACGAGGCACCAAGAGATACAGACGGAGATGGAATTCCCGATTTCAGAGATACAGACTCAGACAATGACGGGATTTTAGACTCCGTTGAAGGCACAATAGATACAGATGGGGATAGTATACCTAACTATAGAGACTGGGATTCCGACAACGATGGAAAGTCAGATCAATTTGAAGGGACAGGTGATTCGGACGGCGATGGTATACCAAATTACAAAGACTCCAATGATTCAGATGGACCAATTGCAGATGCAGATGGAGATGGACTGACAAATCAGGAAGAAGACCTTGCTGGTTCTAATAAGAACAATCCTGATACTGACGGGGATCATACTGGGGATAGATTTGAAGTATGCCCCACATCAGGCGTATGTAATCCCGCAGATCCTGTAGATACAGATGGAGATGGAATAAAAGATTTTATGGATACAGATTCGGACAATGATGGGATCTCTGATCTAATTGAGAGCGGACTGCCCAATGGTTCATATAATTTCCCGCCCAGAAATAGCGATGGTGATGGTCAGTATGATTTCAGAGATACAGACTCTGATAATGATGGAATACCAGACAGCGTCGAATTTTCAGCAACAACAGGACAATGTATTGGATCTATCTCTGACTGCGATAATGATGGACTCCCCAATTATATAGACTCTGATTCGGATGGTGATGGAAAGCCAGATATGGTAGAAGGGAATTCAGACATTGATAATGATGGATATGCAAACTATCTGGATAGAAATGACGACGATGGACCAGATGGGGATCTGGACGATGATAACTTGAAGAACAGCATAGAGATCTCGATTGGTTCAAACCCAAACAGTAAAGACACAGATTCAGATGGCATTGATGACTATTATGAGGTATGCATAAATTATACGGCCTGTAATCCGCTCAATCCCGCTGACACCGACAATGATGGAACAAGGGATTTTATGGATCTGGACTCTGATGGAGATGGAATACCGGACTCCGTAGAATATGGGAGGGCTGATGCTCATCAATCACCGGTAGATACAGATATGGATGGGACACCTGATTTTAGAGATCTGGATTCAGACAACGATACTATCTCTGATAATATGGAGTATATCCCCAATTTCTCGCTCTGCACAAATCCAATCTGCAATACATTATACCCTGATGCTGACAATGATGGTGTAATGAATTTCAGAGATTATGACTCTGACGGAGATAATAATCCCGATGTGTTTGAGTTGACCACGGATATTGACGATGATGGAATACCCAATTGGCTGGATTCAAGCGACAATGTAGAGTGTAGAAGCGGAGATACCCTGCCCTGCCCGGGCTCAAGCGTGGGTATCTGTAGACCGGGTGTTAAACTCTGTATAGATTTCCATTGGTCGGTTGAATGCTTTGGAAAAGTTGATCCACAGCCCGAAATTTGTGACGGTCAGGACAATGATTGTGATGGAACGACAGATGAGGCAGATCAGGGAGGTCCACTCTCAATACCCTGCGGTTCTGATATTGGCGAGTGTAAAAAAGGTTTATATATTTGTATGAATGGTACTTATTCTACAGAGTGTATTGGTGAGATAAAGCCATCTGAAGAGATCTGTGATGGACTTGATAATGACTGTGATAATGCTGTTGATGAGGGTTGTTCCTGTATTAATGGACAGGTGAGAAACTGTGGAATCAATATTGGTGAGTGCAGGTATGGCAGTCAGACCTGTATAGATGGACAGTGGGGTGCCTGTGAAGGAGGTATTAATCCCACCCCTGAGATATGCGACAATAAAGATAACGATTGTGATGGACAGACGGATGAAGAACTAACCAGAAATTGTGGAACCAATGTGGGTGTATGCGAATATGGTATTCAGACATGTTCTCAGGGCAACTGGGGTAATTGCATAGGTGGAGTAAATCCTGGTCCTGAGGTCTGCGATGGACTGGACAACGACTGCGATGGACATACAGATGAGGAACTCACAAGGGTGTCTTCTTCCAATATTCGCGAGTGCAGGCAGGGGATTCAGACCTGTGTGGGTGGCGCCTGGGGTCTCTGCGAAGGTGGAGTACTTCCATCCGAGGAAAAATGTGATGGTAAAGACAATAATTGTGACGGGACGACGGACGAAGGCTGCTCATGCATAACCGGAAATACAAAATCCTGCGGATCCAACATTGGAGAGTGTAAAGAAGGTATTCAGACCTGTGAAGAGAACGGCCAGGGGGGTCCATGTATTGGAGCAACAAATCCAATTGCGGAAACCTGTGACAATAAAGACAATGACTGTGATGGTCAGACTGATAATGGAATCTCAAGACAGTGTGGCTCATCCAATGTAGGAGCCTGCAGATACGGAATTCAATATTGTAGTGCGGGAGATTGGGGAGAATGCATCGGTAATATTGAACCAACCACAGAGATCTGTGATAGTATTGATAACAACTGCAATGGATCCATTGACGAAAATCTACAGAGAAACTGTGGCACTGATGTCGGTGAATGTCAGAGCGGTATTGAGGTCTGCACAAATGGAATATGGTCTGCCTGTACAGGCTCAATCGGTCCTCGTTCGGAGGTATGTGACGGGCTCGATAATGACTGTGATGGAGAGATTGATGAAAATCTTACAAGGGTCTGCGGATCAAGTGTGGGTGAATGCAAAACTGGAACACAAACATGTATTAATGGCAATTGGGGAGAGTGTGTGGGAGAGGTAAAGCCTACAGCCGAAATCTGTGATGGATTGGACAACAACTGCAATGGCACTATTGATGAGGGGTGTGAATGTCAGGATGGTTCATCTCGTCCGTGTGGTTATACATTGGGAATATGCAAACAGGGGACTCAAATATGTACAAATGGTGTATGGGGTACATGTGATGGTGCAATATGGCCAGAACCTGAGACCTGCGATGGACAGGATAATGATTGCGATGGTATCATAGACAATGGTTTATACAGACCGTGTGGAACAGATGTCGGTGAATGTGTATCGGGTACACAACAGTGTGTAAATGGGCAGTGGAGGGAGTGCATAGGTGCTGTTGGACCCACAGTCGAGGTATGTGATAACAAGGATAATGACTGCGATGGACAGGTGGATGAGGCAGATGACGGATCCCCTCTCTCAATGGAGTGTGGATCAGACATAGGTGAGTGCAAAAAAGGGAAGAGGATATGTACAGATGGCATATACTCAACGGAGTGTGTAGGCTCTATTCAGCCTGTAACAGAAATTTGCGATGGCAAGGACAACAATTGCAATGGTGTAACTGATGAAGGCTGCTCCTGTATTGATGGTCAGGAGAGGAGTTGTGGTATAAATATTGGTGCATGCAAACAGGGCACACAGTGGTGTTCAGATGGTAAATGGGGTCAGTGTCTGGGTTCAATTGAACCCCAGCCAGAAATATGTGATGGTCAGGACAACGATTGTGATGGAACGACAGATGAGGCAGATACAGGAGGTCCACTCTCCATCCAGTGTGGATCAGATACTGGTGAATGCAGGAGTGGATTCAGATACTGTATAAATGGGTCTTATTCTCAGGAGTGCACAGGTGAGATAAAACCAACGGAAGAGATCTGCGACGGAAAGGACAATGATTGTGATAACGCCACAGATGAAGGCTGCTCCTGTATAAACGGGACTACAAGACAGTGTGGTTCAAGCAATATCGGTGAATGCAGATTTGGTACACAGACCTGTGAGAACGGTCAGTGGGGACCATGTTCGGGAAATATAGAACCATCCGAAGAGGTCTGTGATAACAAAGACAACGACTGCGATGGAAATACAGACGAAGATATCACAAAGGCATGTGGAAAGAATGTAGGTGTCTGCACCTACGGCTATCAGAGATGTAATGCAGGTGAATGGGGTAACTGTACCGGTGCAACCGAACCATCGGAGGAAATC
>JBBISZ010000003.1:0-733 GCA_037441045.1 Deltaproteobacteria bacterium
CGGGATCACCGACAACATAAATGGTATCAGATTGGGAATTATCTTACTTTTTTCAACACTCGGATTTACAGTCTGCTATATAACATACAGGTATGTTGGACTGATTGCCGCAATTGGAAGCTCACTATTACTTCTATTTATGCCACGATTCTTTTTCCATTCTCACGCTGAGACACTGGATGCCGCTGTAGCCTCTACATTCTTCTTTTCGTTTGCTGCATATCTACTATCCAGAAGATCTCTCAGGTGGTCCATTCTCGGCGGATTGATATTCGGTATCGCCCTCTCAACAAAACTAAATGCACCCTTCCTTTACGCTGGAATTCTTGCCTACTGGGGTGTCAAAAATATTGATGAATTTAAGTACACCAAAGGAGCAGGTCTTAAACTACCAAAAATTGAACTCTCCCTCATCACCATGCCTGTTTTAGGTTCCCTTGTTTTTTATCTAATCTGGCCATGGATCTGGAATGATACACTTAAGAGGCTCAATGAATATCTTGCATTTCACCTTAAACACTACGGAATATATTTTTACTACTTCGGGACTATCTACGAAAAGCCATTCGCCCCGTGGCATGCACCATTTGTAATGAGCCTTATTACAACTCCACCTCTTACTGTGATTTTCGGGATATGTGGTATAATAGTAATATCCGTTACCCTTGTAAAGATTTACAGAAAAAGAATGAAGATTGATAAAGAACAGCAGGTATTTTATGAACTTCTGCTT
>JBBISZ010000003.1:757-9184 GCA_037441045.1 Deltaproteobacteria bacterium
AATCGGGACAGTGGCATTCCCGAATGTGCCAAAATATGGAGGAGTAAAGCTGTTTTTGCCATTCTTTCCATTCTTTGCAATCCTTGCTGGAGTAGGAGTTCAGGGCATATATGAACTCATTACAAAAAAGATTGGTAAAATTTTTCACAGCGAGGAGTCACTTATAAAAACACCCAAACCAGAAGGACAGGATGAATCTGCACCTGATTTAAGCGAAACAAATGGTTCAAATCCACAGACATTAAAACTTCTAAAGGTTATGATGGGCTTAATACTGATTATGTCCGCAGCTATCTCATCATTTTATTCAACAATGAAAATCCATACCATCTCAGTTATTACAACATTTTTATCGGTGGAGCCGAAGGTGCACTTAGATCAGGGATGGAAAGACAATATTACGATATATTTTACATCGAGCTTGCAGATTGGTTTAATAAGAACCTTCCCCAGAATGCAAAGGTAACATTCTTGCCAAACAATAAAGAATATATTCGCTCTGCCCCGTATCTCAAGAGAGATAGAAGACTCAGGGAGGACATTAAAATAGTTGACCTATATTCAGCCAATTATTTAGTACTCACGCATGAGGAGAGATGGCGAGAATACCCCGAGCTTTATAAAAAATACAGTAAACTACCTTCACTATTTGAAATAAGAGTTGAAAATGTCCCTCTATTAAATGTGTATAGATTAAAATAGGTACTTTTTATTTTAATTATCACTTATTTGAGAATTTTTTTCTACCTCATGGATTATGAAAGAGAGCCCGACCTGTAATTTTTACTGTTTAATAATGATCTCCATTCATGATAAAACAACTCCATACTACCATCCTTTTGATGGTTATTGCAGCAGCAGCATAAATGATAAAAAACTATCCTCAATTAGATTAAGGAAAATAGGACTTTATATGTATAATTAAATATAGTCTGGATGTCAGGATTTTATAGCCCAATGGAAATATTCATATTCCCTGAAGACAATATAGAAATTTTGTACAGTCAGATACAGGCTAAATAACTTAAGGAGAGACTATAAGAAATAGTGATTAAAATTAAACAAAATATATTTATTATTTTCCTATACAGAAGCGGGAGAATATGTTCTGGTATAGATCCACTCCTATATCTCTACCAAATAATCTCTCAAACTCCCTTTCTGCCCCTTTGAGCTCCAACAAAAGAACATCCAGTACATTACCATTCCGAATCAGTTGATATGTATTCTCAAGATGCCTGTATATGTTGAGGATAATATGATATTGCCTGCTATTAAAAACAGGGGAATCTATTTTTTTATTAATATTTCTTCTCAGGTAATCCTGAATACCACTTTTCAATCTATCAACCCCTGTTTCAAACTTTGCACTTATATAAAACACATTCTTTATATATGATAATTTAAAATCTGGATTGAGGTCAATCTTGTTTGCCACCAGAATAATTTTCTCTTTATTTTCATCCATAACCTTTCTATCGATATCCTGCATTCCACTCTCAACATCAATCATATAAAGGATTATATCTGCCTTTTTTATCTCCTCCGATGTCTTCCTTTGACCTATGAGTTCAATCTTATCCTCAGCCTCCCTGAGTCCAGCCGTATCCACAAACCTAATAGGTATTTGATTGAGAAAAGTCTTCTTGTCTATCACATCTCGTGTGGTTCCTGGAAGCTCCGTAACAATTGCACGTTCCTCTTCAACAAGTCTATTAAATAGAGATGATTTTCCAACATTTGTTTTACCCGCTATAACAACACTTGCCCCCTCAATTGCATATCTGAGACTTTCATAATTTTTAATCATATCAGACAATTTTAACAGGAGGTTCTGGATGCCATCATTTAATTTCATAATTGCCCCATCAACCTCTTCCTCTTCAAACTCTACTGAGGCAACAACAGTTGAATAGATATCCAGAAACTCTCTATAAATCATATCAAATTTATAATGACTTTTATCGGTAATACCCAGACGCGCAAGTCTAAACTGCTCCTCATTCTCTGCACTGCAGAGTGCATCTACCGCCTCAGCCTTAATAATATTCATTTTATTATTAACTACTGCCCTGAAGGTAAACTCACCTGGTTCGGCAAGTCTTATTCCAACCGATAAAAGTAGTCTCATAATTTGATCACATACAGCATATCCGCCATGCGAAAACAACTCCACCATATCCTCGCCTGTATATGAATTGGGTGATTTATAAAATACATACATTATCTCATCTATAAATTCACCATCTGTCCCTTTTAATTGATGTCTATACATCCTGCGAGGTTCAACATTTTCGAATGGGATAAGACTATTGAGTAATGTCAGAGTATCTCTTCCAGACACCCTGAATACAGCTATTGCTCCTCTCCCCTGGGCTGTTGATAGTGCCGCTATTGTATCACTCAAATTCATGTACGCTGACCTGATAAATGTATGTCCCGAAAATAGACACAAATAGAACTTTCAGTCTCACATCGTAAAGAACTATGAGACAGAAGTAAGAGGAGTGTAAATTTAAAAATCTTAAAGATAGAAATTCTAATCGGTATTCTCTATCAGTAAAAGAACTTAGCCTTGTGTGTCAGCCTGACCTTCCCCTGATCATCAACCTTATAGATCATTACAGTCTGAGAATCGCCATGATCTTTGACTGAGACAAATGTATCAGGAGATAAAGATACCAGAGAATTAGTATTTGTCTGCTGAGGCTTGGGGACCTGAGTCAGAACTGTTCCCACCGATGGTTGCTGAACAACGGGTACCTCGGTTGTCTGAGGGACCTGCTGTACCTGAATACCCTGAGCATATACAATGACCGCAACCAGTGACATTACGAGCAGAAAAACGATAAAGATTAGTTTCTTATTCATCTCTCTTTCCTCCTCTATAATTTTTCCTTAGATACTGTCTTCTATTATTATTTCTGGGTCTACTACTTTTAGACACATAGAGTTTTCTCTGCACGCCTTCCCCCTCCGAGTAAGTAACTATATCTTTCTCTCTACCAATAGCAGAGTGAAACACCTTTCTGCTCTTTGAATCCATCCCTCCTATGGAGATAGTCCTGTGAGATTGTTCTACCTTTTCTTTTATCTCACGTGCCATCTCCACGAGGTCCAGATTATCATCAGACGGTTTTTCTGCAATAAAGATGCTTATCCTCTTATTTCCACTTCCTTCTCTTATTGCTACGAGGTTCAAAAGATATTTTATTGAATCTATAGTATGCCCTTTTCTGTTTAAGAATATTGATCCTTCATTGAGTGCTGCCCTTACAATAATTTTTCGCTCCTCCTCTGATATCTCAACCTTTCCGCTCTCATTCAATCTCTCAAGCAGACCCTCAAAAAATTCCTTCAATTTCTTTGCAATATTCCCGTTGGAAGGCGGTGTTGAGACCTTTGGTGTTGAACCTTCTGATTCTCTACTCACCTCCTCTTCATCTACTGGTCGCGGGCTTACCTCAATAACTATCTTCTGCCCAAACCCAAGGATCCCATTGGATTCTCTTACAATATCATAAATAAATTTATCCTTTGGAATTCCAAGCTCTTTTTCTGCCTTTTCAATTGCCTCTTCAATTGTCTTACCTTCAAAAATCTTCCTGGCAAAACGATTCACTTTTTTTCCTCCCGTAAAGTTTTTGTTTGATTATTTATTGATGAATTGGTTCTGTTCATATAAATTTGATGTATAATTGACAACAATGAACTAACAAAAATATAAAGGGTCAGCCCAGATGGCAACGAAATCATAATAAAAGTAAGAAAGATCGGCATAAAGTATAACATAACTTTCGCCTGTGTACTATCCATTGTACTGGGGGTTAGTTTCTGTTGTAAAAATGTCCCAACTCCCAGAAGCACTGGCAGAATATAATATGGATCTTTTGCAGAAAGGTCATCTATCCAGTGTGGAATAAAAGCCGCCTGATAGAGCTCAACCGAATTTGAAAGCATTCTATAAAGAGCAAACCATATCGGCATCTGTAAAAGCATTGGAAGGCAGCCGCCAAAAGGAGAGACGCCATATTCTCTGTAAAGCTTCATCATCTCTTCATTTAGTTTTTCCTTATCATCTTTATATTTTTTTTGAAGTTCATCCAGTTTTGGTTTGAGTTTTTGGAGCTCCTGCATTGACTTCATTGACTTCTGTGTAAAAGGAATAGAGATCAACTTTATAATTATCGTAAGGAGAATAATCGCTATGCCATAGTTGTGTACAATAGAATCAAAAAAGTTCAGCAGATATAGTAGAGGTATACACAGGACCGCCAGCCAACCAAAATCAACAGCCCTTTCGAGCTCTACCCCCATACCTTTTAACAGACTATACCCCTTTGGTCCCAGATACATTTTATAAGAAAATAGAGTCTCACCCCTTAAAGGTGTCTTTTGTTCAGGATATGTAAGAGATACACTATAATTATAATTGCTGTCAGAGGTGAATTTACATAGAGCCATCTTCTGATTCACAGGGATAATAGAAGTAATAAAGTACCTGCTATTTGAAGAGATCCACCCTATCTGTCCCTCTGCTTTCTGAGAAATTCTCTCTTTATAGATATTCTCTCCACCCAATATTGTATTATTTGCAAGACAGCTCGGATAATAATGCTCACCCAGACTATTTTTCAAATCCTCTTCGCCTAATCCACCTTTGAGAGCAGAGTCTGTCCAGATAATAGCAGGTTTAAAAGAAAATTCCTTATCAGTATTGTTTTTAACAGTAACATTTAGAATAAATTCATAATCCTTTTCAATTTTGTATTCTTTGAAAATCACAATACCTGATGGATGTTCATATCTCATCAAAATCCTGTTGTCGGAATTTTCCATTATCTCATATCCATCATTTTCAGAAAAACGATAGGAGGGATTATTCAGCATTGTAATAAGTGGAAGAGCATCTTTATATACCAGATTAACATTCTCCTCTTTCTTATGGCGCTCTCTGTATTTTTTCAATATAAGACCTTTGAGCCTTCCTCCACGATTTGTAAAAGTCGCCTCCACAAGATCATTCTTAATAACAGCCAGTTTCTCCTCAAAATCCACCTTTTTTTCTGTTATGTCTGCCCCTGCTTTAACAGAATTATCTTCTGTATCTTCTGATGAAGGACTACCACTATTTTCAGAATTCCTTGAATCAACTAACGACTCAACCCCTGTATCAACAACACCCGCATCTGTTGCACGGACTGGATGTGTCTTCGCAATATACATCTGCCATAGGAGAATAACTGCCATAGATAGGGCTATTGCAAGAAATGTCCTTGCTGCACTTGAATCCATCACTTCCTCACTGGATCATATCCGCCTTTTGAAAACGGATTGCATCTCAAAATTCTATAAATACTAAAAATCATCCCTTTCAAAGGTCCATAAACCCTTATTGCCTCAATTGAATATTCAGAGCAGGTAGGTTCAAATCTGCAGGAGGGTGGAAGCAATGGTCCAATCCACTTCTGATATAGCCTTATAAAATATATTATAACTCCACTCACACTTAATTCTCTCTAATAGACCTTATAAGCATAAGGATATCATCTCTAATCTCCCGATAATCTACATCACCTGAAGATTTACGGGCAATAATCATCAGATCATAACTGCCAATATTTTTGAGCTCTTTTCTGAAAATCTCTCTAATAATTCGTTTTACCCTGTTCCTCATAATAGCATTTCCCACTCTTGATGACACAACAACAAGTAATCTTGCAAACCCTGTATCATTCTTCTTGAAAACAATAATGACATATTTTCCTTTTAATTTTTTATCAGAGCCTTTTAGAGCATCTATCTCTTTTGCAGCTCTTATTCTGAAACATACTGGAAAAGATTAATTAGAAATCAAAAATCAACTCAATTACTTTTTATAACTTGTAACACTAATTCTCTTGCGGCCCTTTCTTCTTCTTCTTCTAATTACATCCTGACCGCTCTTAGTAGCCATCTTGGATAGAAACCCATGAGTCCTTCTTCTACTTTTGTTGTGAGGTTGAAATGTCCTTTTCACAGATAATTGCTCCTTGGCTAAATAGTTAAACCCAAAAACAATAGAGCATTTTTATTCACACAAAATCAATGCTTTGTCAAGTTGATAGTTTATCTTTGAGGAATTTTTTGAGCTCATCCACACACACACTATCCAGATTTTCTTCAACCACCTGCTTACAAATTTTTGAAGTAGTACTATATGTCCTCAAAAACTTAATACAAGGTTTACATAGATTGAAATGCTCTTCAAGCTCTTTTTTTAAATCGTCCGTCAGATCACCTTCAAGATAATCACAGAGCAATTCGACTACATCCTTGCATCTCATCTGAAATACCTCTCATAGACATTAGGATTCTGTACCTTCATAAAAGTTTCACTGTTCCTCAAGATATTTAGATATTTCTTTCCTTAAAAAGAGTCTGGCACGATGAAGTCTGGATTTTACCGCAGGTATTGTAAGGTTAAGGGACTCAGCAATCTCCTCATTGGAAAGACCATCTACATCCTTTAAGAGAAATACTATCCTAAACTCCTCCGGAAGTTTCTCAATTGCTTTATTGATTTTCTCCCTCAACTCTTTTCTTAGCAATATCTTCTCCGCCTGATCAGACCAATCATTCTCAGAATGTGAGTGTTCAGCGAGCTTTTGGATATCCATGTTTGGATTTTCATCTAATGAATCTGAGACTGAATCGTATTTTTTGCTTCTTATTTTCATTAGAGCAAAGTTTGCCGCGATTCTAAATATCCAGCTTGATAGGGCTGATTCTCCCCTAAAATTGCCAATATTTTTATATATGCTCACAAAAGTATCCTGCAGGATATCCTGTGCATCTTCCCTGTTTCTTGCCATCTTCAATGCAAGTCGCATAACCTTTGATGAGTATCTCTCAACTATCTCCTCAAACGCAGGATAATCTTTATCCTTTACCAGTCTGACAAGCTCATTATCATTTAAGGATTTATAATTTATAACTTGTTTAGCCATTCCTTTGCCTTTTTATAAAATTCTGAATCGGGAGGCGCAATTCTAATTATGACCTTAAACTTTTTCTTTGCCGCCTCAGGATCAGCATTCTTCAACACATAAGCCTCCTCAAACAGCCTTTGAGCAACATTGCCCATTTCTGCCATCTTTTTTCTGGCTGCTTCATTATTTGGATTGAGTTTTAGTGCCTTCTGGAGATTATCAATAGCCGAGAAATAATCCTCTTTGTAAAAATCTTTTATACCTTTATATGTATACATATCAGAGAGCATCTTCGAAATATCCTCCAGATACTTATTGTCTTTACCAGGGGCTATTGATTTTGCTATTGATAGTGATCTCTCAAGTGAAGAAATTGCCGTATCCTTCTTTGCCTTATAGGCAGAAGCCCCTTCGGGATAGATCTGAGCAAATGCCTTCAGATTCTGAAGCAACTTTTGAACCTTTGGATTTGATGCCGTATCTGAGGATTCTATTGTCTGAACTGCACCATTTACATCTCCGCTCTTGAACATCTGTACAGCCTTTGCTGCAACAGGGCCAGGCGCAGATATAGCCTTCACCCTCCCTGTATCCTCCTCCTCTTCCTTCGCCTCCTTCTCCTTCTTCACCTTTGAAGTCATAGCAGTTTTTTGAACTGCCTCTGTCCCTTTTTTACCCTGTGATGACAGGTTTTTCTCAATCTGGGCCTTCATCTCTTGTGCCTTCTGATCGCCCTCATCCAGTGAGAGTATTTCGTTTACCGACTCCAGTGCGTTCTGATAATTCTTCTCATCCATGTGTTTCTGAGCTGTATCTTTCAATTGGGAGATATATTTTGTTGTGGCTGATTTGAGAAGCGACTGGGCATCACTATAAAATACAGATTCAGGTGATATCTTCTTTGCAACCTCTATTACCCCCTTGGGCATATCCTTATTCATGAACTCCTGAGCAGAATCGTTATAAATCTTATTAATGAGTTCCTCTTCACTTCTCGACTTATACTGCTGAGCCCTCCTGTTGTCGGGGTCCAGAGAAAGGGCTGCAATAAATTTCTCCTGAGCCTTCTTAAAATCTTTATTCTTATAACTCTCAATACCTTCCTCCATCAACTTCTGATATTCCTGAACCTTGTCATCCGACACTGCCCCACCCTTTGCGACCGCCTCACCCTTCCCGGACGAGGTCTCTCCTTCCGGTGCAAGAATAACAAATTTTACAAACACCATAGTAACCACAAAGAGAAGAAATAGTGCAACAGCATAAATCAAAATTGGTTTCTTCTTTTCTGTTTCCCTTGCCGCAACCGCAGCCTTTGGCGATGGAATCTTTACAGCAGGTGAAGTCTGAACGGAGACCTCAGGCTCAACTGCCTTAGTCTTGATTACCTTTTCACCAATCCATGCCTGTTCCTGATCTGTAGTATATATATCGTAAACAGAGACAAAAAAGATAC
>JBBISZ010000003.1:9194-23996 GCA_037441045.1 Deltaproteobacteria bacterium
AAATCTGATTCGTGTATTTCCAAGTTTTATTACATCTCCAGATTTGAGTTCATGTTCTGTAATTCTCTCATCGTTCAATACAACTCCATTACCGGAGCCGAGATCCCTTATCATTATCTGACCGAGGTCACGACTTATCTCTGCATGTCTTCTGGAGACCGATACATCTTTAATAACAATATCGTTATCCGCGCCTCTACCCAGCGTAATTATATTCTTATCAAGGGAATACTCCTCTCCAATATTTGGGCCATCAAAAAATACCAGTCTAAAACCTGATACTTTTTCTCATATTGTACATATGAGTGTGTCATTTACAGGAGAAGATATCAACATCTCCTTTGGATTTGTCCTTGCAGGTTCTTCGGGCGGTGGCAGAGGCTCTGCCTGAAAAGACTGTTTTTGCACAACTGGCTTTGAAACAGGAGGAGGTTGAGGCACCGGTGGCGGGATCTCCTTTATTGGCTCAATAGGTTTTACTGGCTGAGGGATCTTTGCCCGTGGAACAGTCTTGTCATCACTGGATAAAGAACCCTCATCAACCTCGATAAATTCCTCATCTATAGAATTATCGTCCAGAAATTCGAGTTCATCATTACCTTTTTTTGGTGGTTTTCTGACCATCTCTTACCCCTTATCCTTCACTTAAATTATCCATCATCTGTTTTGCCTCTTTATTTCTGATATCGTCTGCATCAGGAAAGTATTTTAAGACCTCCTGCAAATATTCATATGCTTTCTTATAATCCTGCTCATTTATAGCCTTGCTAACAGAAAACATCAATTTGTCATATATCGTCTGCAACTCTTTATTAATACCCTTAATCTGTTCCTGAACCTCAGTATATAGCGGCGGTCTGGGATTGAGTCTCTCCATATAGTCCCGAGCCTGAAGAAAATAGTTGAGGGCTACATACAAATTTTTTGGCTCTGTATTTTTCTCTCTGTACTTATTATAGCCCATCTCTATCAAATTCTTTGCCTTATCCAGGTCAGGTTCAGGTATAATCTCCTGATTTATTTTAACAAATGTAATATACCATGGTTTTATTCCACCCTTATCTCCTTTATATCTAAACATAACAATATTTTCATCTTTTACAAGTAGTTCTCTCGGGATCATTACACTTATCCCTCGTAAAAGATTCTTCCCTGTTACAGGTACAGAACCTATCTGACTTCCATTGATCTCTATTATAACATCGTTATGGTTATAAATTCCTGAGGCTGCAAAACTCAAAAACAATTTATTATCAGTATTCTGAAAAGCAAACTGACAGCCAGATAAACATTGAATATCCACATCCTGATATCCAAACTTCTTATCAAAATACTTTAAAGACATATCAAAAACCATATTAGACTGATCTTTTAAGCTGGATTTGCCGCTGGATACGAAAGATTTGAGAAGAAAAAAGAGAAAAAGTAGTAAAAAAAAAGCACCAGCACCAAAAAGTAGTTTTGGCAAAAGCCTCTTCTTATTTCCTCCCTTCCCAACCGGATTTGCAACAGGCACCTGGGGAGAACCTTTTACAGGTAGATCTGGTTGTGCCTCAGATCTGGATGCTGGATTTGAAGGTTTTCCTTTTGGCTTCTTCCCCGGAGATGCAAGTATCTGAGTATGTTCCTGATTTATCTGATCTGATAGACTCTCCGAAAAACCAAATCTAAAAGTGGTATTCCCGACTGTTATTGTATCACCATCCTTTAATATCTCCTCCACAATGGCTGAACCATTGAGCAATGTCCCATTTCTGGAGCCTCTGTCAATAACCTTAAAGACAGTCCCTTCCTTTTTAATGATGGCATGTTTGCGAGATAAATAAGGATCAAATACCACCAGAAGATTCTCCTCCGTCCTTCCGATCGTAAGTTCGTTCGTCTCAACGGAGATTACCTTATCCTTTGCAAATCCTTTTATGACCTTTAATTTATAACCCATTAAAAGACCTCACCAAAGATAAATTGAAAGATAATTGGACCAAAAAGCACCATAAATACCGTGGGGAATATAAATGCAATTAGAGGAAAGAGCATCTTCACAGGTGCCTCCTGCGCAAGCTTCTCAGCCCTCTGCGACCTCTGATCCCTCAAGGTCTCAGACTGAATCCTCAATACCTTACCAAGACTCGTCCCCATCCTATCTGCCTGTATAAGAGCATTTACAAATGATGTAATAGAAGGGAGATTAATCCTTTCCTCCATTATCCTCAAAGCCTCCTCTCTCGTTCTCCCCACTTTCAAAAGAGAGAGCATATAATTGAGTTCATCCACAAGGGGACCCTGTATCCCTTTTTCCACCACCTTGGAGACCGCCGCCTGAAAATCCATTCCAGCCTCAACAGCAAGAGTGAGAAGATCCAGATTATAAGGGAGTGCCCTCGTAATCAACCTGTGTCTCTTTGCTACCATATCATTGAGCCATATAAGAGCATAAGATGCCCCGCCCACAAGAAACATCAGGGACCAGAGGACATTGATTTCCACAAGGATACAGAACAGAATTCCGATAATGAAAAAACCCACACCCCATAATTCCTGTAATACAATAAAATCCTCAGGCGTAAGCCCCCTTGGTTCACCCGCCATTATCAACCGTCTTCTGAGATACTTTATATAATCATCCTTAATAAAAATTCGGTTTATACCTATTATCCTATTAAAGATATATCTTTTGAACCCTCGCGATGGTGCAACCCCATCCAGCTCCTTTGCCTCCTCTATCATAGGTTCAACAAAATTCTTATAGAGTCCCATCGTAAGCAGCAGAGCTGCAATTGCAAGACCAACAGAAGCGACAATCAAAACAATAGTGGTCATCATAACCTCATCCTATACATCTATATCCACAATCTTCTTAATTATGAGAGCACCAATAAGCTCCATAATCAGAATGGCTAAGATCAGGGCATATCCAAACCAGTGCTTCAGCATAGGCTCCATAAGATCGGGTCTCAACCAATCGAGTACAAACCATATCACAATAGGCATAATACCAATTATAAATCCCTGTAACTTCCCCTGAGCAGTCAATGCCTTGATCCTCCCCTCTATCTTAAACCTCTGCCTGATTGTATTGGCAATATTCTCAAACATCTCAGACAGATTTCCACCCATTGTTTTAGCAATATTCGTGGATGTAATAAATAGATCAAGATCCTCACACTTTACTCTCTCAGACATATTCTTGAGCGCATCTTCTATAGAGACTCCAAGTTTGATCTCTTTGAGAGCCAGTCCGAACTCCTGAGATATCGGGGGTGGAAAGTCCTGTGCAACTGTTGCCATTGCCTGTTGTAGACTGAGTCCTGCCTTCAGTGCATTGGACATATTCTGCAGAGCATCCACAAGCTGTTCATTGAATTTTCTAACCCTCTTTCTTGAATAATATTTCACCAGTAGCGATGGGGTAAAAAAACCGAGCACAGTAAGTATCCCGGTAACCACATATCCAAAAAACATTATACCTATTATAAATCCCAGCACCATTATAGAGAGATTCAGAAGCATCATCTGTTTTGGGTCAATGAAGAGGAACATATCAGAAAGGTCTTCAATTTTTGGATTTAGATACTTCTCCTGATACTGGCTCATTCCACTCTTCATAATATCATACACTACCAGCGATAGGAAAAATACAGAGCCAAATATTAGCAAAAATATTATACCGCTCATCTACCCGATTTTACCACCTCAATAAAAGTGCCTGACCTGATCTTTGATAGCTCCTTTGTAAGATCCCCCTGAATTACCATCTCAAGAGTAATCCTCTTCCTCTCAGCCTGCTGGGAGAGGTCGTCAGGATTCCTAAGGGTAAGATAAAGTGAGCCCATCTCCTGGGCAAGCAGAATAATTTCAGCCTCTTCGGGTAATACAAGTAGTGTCACATTTCCATAATTTCTCTCATTTTCAGGAATGAGATTGATATTTGATGCAGGTGTTATTCTTCCAGTCGCAAGTACAAGTATATTCTGCAAAAGCGTGGAGACAATTGTATTATTACTCGATGGGTCTCTGAATGCACCCAGGATATCCACATGGTCGTTCGGTCTGATCCAGTTTCCAACTGCAGATTCCTGGTTTACCCTGACAGTGATTGCCCTTCCTCTCTTCTGGACTATGTTTGATAATTTTTCAAAACCGTGACTCTCCTGAAAGTGAAACCACATGAGCGGATCACCCTCTTTTAAGTTTACCACGACAGTCTGGCCTATTATCCTGTCCAGATCTTTCTCCCTTATAGTGCTCTTGGTAACAAAAAGTTCAGGAACAGATCTCTTTGCCAGCATATCTACATCAAGTGTAGTACCCTCCGTTATATCCTGAGCAGCCACAATAATTTCTCTGAGATTCCATCCTCTCTTTATCTCCCTCTCCTTTGCCTTGAGTGCAAACATAGACATAAGACCCGCAAATATCCCGAGTATAATTCCAATCACCAGTGGAACCTTACCTTTTAACATTTTAGCCTCCTATAGCCTGCTCTCTGACTAAAATTCCCGAACAAGTTCGGCATATAATATCAAATGTGTAACAAAATTCAAATAAAAATATCAGGTTCTATAACAAACTTAAAAAAAGTATAAATATGAATTACTCTGCTAATGTTTCGCTGATATTTTCAACTATTACATCAGGGTCAAACTTCTCTATCCTCAGATCAATCATTCTATGTGGTTTATAGTTGTAACCCCAGATATCAGGGTCTGCATTTGTAAATAACCCTGTGGTAGGTATACCGAGCGCTACAGAAAGATGCAACACACCCGTATTCCCACAAATAACCGCCCTGCTCCTTTTTATCTTTTCAATCAGACTATCGAGGTGAGGTGATTCAGCATAGGATATTTTATCACCAAACTCCTCTTTTATTCTCTCAATTCTATCATTCTGATTAATCCCTGATACAACAACTATTTTATAAGACTTAAGAAGGAGTTGTTCTATTATATCTTTAAGCAGTTCAATTGGAATCAGATGATCCCTCTTTCTCCCGTCCAGAAAAATAAGAATATCGTTCTCCTTTTCTATCTCCCCATCAATTTGCAATGAATTATCAAACTCTCCACTCTTGCCGGAGATGTGCTCTCCAAGTAGATGTTTAGAGAGCGGTTCCGATTTAGTATCAATCTCAACTTTTATATTTACAAATGGATTAAACGAACTCTGTTTTATCGCTGCTTTATATTTGCCACGTGCGATACCAAGTAAAAGATATGATGTAAGTGAAGGTGGATTAATTTTTCCGCCCAGAACTACAAGGTCGTAAGACTCTCTCATTAACCAGATAACAAATTTTATAAATCTGATAGGATTTATGAAGAGCCATCGTTTGTCAAAGAATATAAAATTATCACACCTGATATATTTTGAAAGAGAACCATACTTTTCACACATCAAAAATGTCATACTTGATGAATAAAATGCATTCTTGAGATGATTTATTAATGGTAGAGTGATTATAATCTCTCCCAATCTCTCATCTGTCCTTATAATGAGTATTTTTTTAGGCTCAAAATCGTCAGGAAGATCCCCACTCTTTCTCTCAAAAAATAGATTTAGCAAATACATAAATATTTTTTTTATCATTTTGCAGTATTTTGATTTATGCAGGTCTCAACTATAAAACGCAATTACCTGAATATCTCCGCAAATCTCTTTATATCCTCTTCAGAATTCTGTTCCGTCACAGTAATAAGCATGCAATTTTTTAGGTCAGGATAGAACCTTTCAAGAAGAATGCCTGGCAGTATCTCTTTTTTAATGGCATTTTGATAGATATCATTGATGTTTTTATGAGTTACCACAAATTCATTGAATATACTTCCATCAAATCCTATCTTAACTCCATTTTTAATTAGTAGATCTTTCAGATATTGTGACTTCTTATGGTTTTCTACAGCAAGTGACTTGAGATCCGATGCGCCCATATAAGACATATAAATAGCATTGACAAGTGCATTGAGCCCTGAATTGGTACAGATATTTGAGGTAGCCTTTTCCCTTCTGATATGCTGTTCTCGTGTAGATAAAGTCAGGACGAATACCCTTTCACCATCTCTATCCACCGTCTCACCTACAAGTCTCCCTGGCATACTTCTTACATACTCTTTTTTTGTTGCAAACCAGCCAATAGTTGGTCCACCCGCAGACATTGGGATACCAAAAGACTGTCCCTCAGCAACAGCAATATCCACCCCAAGAGAGCCAGGTGATTTCAGAAGCATGAGAGACAGAGGCTCAGTAGTAACAGAAATAAGAGGTATCTTACTATTTTTAAGAAAACTTGAAAATTCCTGTAGATCCTCAATTACACCGAAGAAGTTTGGATACTGTAAAACAACTGCATAAGCACCTTCTACTACATTCTTATCAAGGATCGTCCTGCCTGTTTTCAAATCAAATGGCAATTCTATTACTTTGTCACCGAGGTTTTTGAGATATGTCCTTACTACAACTTTATATTCCGGATGAAGTGTAGAACTCAACACAACCTTTGCTGGTTTCTTTGAAAGCCTTCTCGCCATCAGGACAGCCTCAGCAGTAGCAGTAGACCCGTCATACATTGAGGCATTCGCCACATCCAGACCGAGAATGGATGAGACCATCGTCTGAAATTCAAATATTGATTGCAATGTCCCCTGACTTATCTCGGGCTGATATGGAGTATATGCAGTATAAAATTCCTGCCTCATTATAAGGCTATCAATAACTTTTGGTATATAGTGATTGTATATACCTCCACCCGCAAAACAGGCATAACTACTCACAGTATTTTTTCTTGAAATAGAGAGCATTAATTTTTCAAGTTCTCTCTCACTGAGTCCCTCAGGGATATTCAGAAGTCTCTTCAGTCTAAATCTTTCGGGTATGGAATCAAAAAGGGGATCCATGGAGGAGAGGTTTAAAACCTCGAGCATCTCCTTTATCTCTTTCTCTGAATGTGGCAGATATTTCATTTTGCTTCCTCTTCTACAATCTTTGTGTAAGCATCGGCATTTAATAATTCGTTGATTTCAGATGGATTGGACATCTCTATCTTTGCCATCCATGCAACGCCATATGGATCCTTATTTACCTGCTCGGGAGTAGAAGTGAGATCTGTATTTACCTCGATAATCTTTCCAGATACTGGTGAGAATATATCAGATGCAGCCTTTACAGACTCTATAGTACCGATCTTCTCGCCTTTTTTAATCTCAGTTCCAACCTCTGATATCTCCAGAAAGACAATATCTCCAAGAAGTTTTTGTGCATGATCTGTAATGCCGACTGTTGCAATGTTTGCATCTATTCTTGCCCACTCATGGTCTTTCGTGTAATAAAGTTCCTTTGGAATATTCATCTTAACTCTCCTTTAAAGATAGGATAAGATTTCATAACCAAATAATCCATATAGGTCAAGAATTTTTAATCTGTTTTACAAATGCATTAATTATTTCAAATATATATCACCTGTACCAGTAGACAGAAAACTATGGTAATTCTGCAATAAGACATTTTACCTGTCTTTTCTCATAAATAAATCTATTAGAAATATTTACCATTTTCTGTATGCCTCCTTCTCTTGTTTTCATAGGCATGATCAAGCGGATTTGTTAAGTACTCTATATCTTTAGATAGTTTCACAATGTCAATATTATTTTTTAGTCCTATAAGTTCATTTTTTGTCATCTCATTAGCAGATTTGAGTTTGAACATTTAATTTAAAGGTATATCAATTCCACCATCCTGACCTCATTTCAATCTATTCTTATTCACTAAGAAATAATAGATGGCTGTCTTTATTTCAATTATTTTGAGGAAACAAACTATTTTCATAGATATTATCTTTGAGGAACGCCGTACCATTGAATCTTTTTAAAAAGACAGTATCATATAACAAATTTTCTTTATTCGAATTTCTCGAGTGGTAATATTAATTATATATCCAATAGATATAGAAGTAAAATTTGCATCAAATTATACTACGGCTTTTGGGTTTTCAACATTTTCATAATGAGTAAAAAATATTGGTTAAAAGAGAAAATACCCTGATATTTACTTTCGGGATAGATATAAAAACTTAAATAGAAGATTAGCAAGCGAATAATTTAGAATGAGGAACCTATAGTAAACTCAAATTTGAATGTATCATCAATATAAATATTGGTTCCGGGCAGTGTTCGTCTTGTGAGAGGGAATCCCCACTCAAATCTGAGTGGTCCCATGGGTGAGAACCATCTAAAACCGAATCCCCAGGAATAAAGCATCCCGAGTGGAAAGTTATAATAAGGATCATCAAAAAAGAAGCTCTTTTCGTCGTATGCATTCCCAGCATCAAAGAAGAACACACCCCTTATACCTGCCTGTTGAATTATCGGAAACTCCAGTTCAAAATTAAATATCAACTCTT
Organism: Deltaproteobacteria bacterium; assembly: GCA_037441045.1. Classification (GTDB taxonomy): domain Bacteria; phylum Myxococcota; class SpSt-1050; order SpSt-1050; family SpSt-1050; genus SpSt-1050. The sequence continues at coordinate 17,590 of JBBISZ010000003.1, forward strand.
TATTTCCACCAGAATAAAACAAATCCAGATCACTTGACGGATCTATACCGCTTCTGGCAACCTCCAGAAACGGTGAAATTGAGCGGAGTGTAAAGCCTCTGAGAGAATACATCCCTCCCACATAAAATCTCTCTGAAATAGGAATACCCGATGACCCAAAGGGTGATATATGTCCAATCGTTGAGGCAGCCTTAAATACAAAATAGTATGGAAGTTGCAGATAAAAATTATCCTTAAGATATGTCCTTATAAATTCATTTTCAGAACCAAAAACAGAGGAGGCAAGCTCTGTCGAGATTGAATGATACTGCCCTTTAGAAGGGTAGATTCTGTTATTCCTTGAATCCCATACAAGTTTGAGTGTAATGGATGATGTTAGACCTTCTGAGTAGAGATTTTTTATTCTTCTCTGTCTCTCAAAACTGACACCTGACTCAACAATTACATCCTCAAGGGTATAAGTTATATAAGTCCTGAGGAAATAACTGAGTGGATAGCCTGTAGTAAGCCTGAATCCAGTGGATGAACGATAAAATTCAAAGTAATTCCAGCTCGTATTGTATAGATCTACCGCAAGCGTCCAATCTGTATCCAGAAAATACGGTTCGGTAAATGAAAGTTCAAACTGCTTCCTTATAGAAGACATAAGTGCAATCAATGATAACGACTGACCATTCCCGAGCAGGTTGTACTGTCCAATCTGTGCCTGAACAAGAAAGTTTTCAGCAGATGAAAAACCTGCACCTACTTGAAATGTTCCAGTAGGCTTTTCTTTTACCTCAAACTCAACGGTTACAAGATCAGGTGCAGAGCCCTGATGGGTTCTATACTCCACCTTTTCAAAATATCCAAGCGCCTCTATCCTCTTCTTTGATGTCTCTATAGAAGTATACGAATATTGATCGTATTCGTTTATGGTCATCTCCCTTCTAATTACCTTATCACGGGTCTTTGTGTTTCCAACTATTTCAATCCTCTCAAACTTGCAAATTGGACCCTTTTCAATAATAAGTTCAATATCCAGCGTCTTCTCCTTTTCATTTTCCTGATATGGGGTCTCTATGTTTACATATGCAAATCCCATATCTTTATAAAGGACAGTAACCGCCTCAAGATCTCTTGCAAAGAACTGAGTTGTATTAAAGATATCCCCTTTTTTAAGAGTAATTAACTTCCTGATCTCCTTCTCAGGAATCACCATATCTCCCGATATCTTCAGATTGCCAAGTCTATAGTGTTCTCCTTCCTCTACCGGGATAAAGATATAAAGGTATTTTTTATCAGGCGTCAATTTTAAGGAAGGAACACCGACCTTCGCCTTAATAAACCCTTTTCCCCTATAATACTGGGTTATTCTCATCATATCTTTCTGGAACGCCTCTTCTTTATATGTGCCCGATCCCGTCAAAAAAGAGAACCAGTCGCCCTCTCTGGTCTCAATAATGGATTTGAGTTCGTCTGATGTAATCCTATTAATGCCCGAAAAGAATATTCCTTTTACAATCACCCTGGAGTGCTCCGAAATAATAAATTTGAGATCAACAGTATCACTTAATAGTGCCTCCTCAATAGTTGAGGGTTTGTATGTTACTTCAGAGAGGAAAAAACCTTTTTCTATATAAAGTTCCTTTATCTTTTGCGCTACAGACTTTACTTTGTTTATGTCAAATACTGAATTTACCTTTATAGTATTAACCTTTTCAATCTCTTCTTTGTCTATTTCATCATTCCCTTCTATCTGGATTGACTTAATCGAGGGCATCTCTTTTACCACAAATACCAGATCAGCCTTTTTATCCTCAGTAATATTTTTAATAACCACCTGCACATCCCAGAAGAATCCGAGATCCAGTATGGATAATATATCGTTCCTGACCTGCTCTCTTGATAATTTTTCGCCGCCCTTACTCTTTATTCTTGACAGTATAGCATCCTTCTCCACCCTTTTGTTATTCTCAATAATTACATTTGAAATAATCAGATTGGAGATCTTTTCAGAATCGTTTGTGTTGAGACTCAGATTCTGTGCGTCGAGGATTAGTGTGTTAAGAAAAAATACGGTTAAAAAAATGATTATTTTGTCTTTCATCTTCTTACATCTTCCTCTATCTTACCATCTTTTAAGCGAACAAGCCGCTTCATATTCTTTCCAAATTCATCATTGTGAGTAACCAGTACAAGTGTAGTCCTGTACTCATCACTCATCTTAAGTAACAGATCAAAAACAGCGTTGCCTGTCCTGGTATCCAGATTCCCTGTGGGTTCATCCGCGAGTAAGAGTTCGGGCCTCATAATCAGAGCCCTTGCAATTGCAACCCTCTGCTGTTCACCACCCGAGAGTTCGGAGGGTTTATGTTCGAGTCGCTCTCCAAGTCCCAATTTGCTCAGGATTTCTGAGCCCATATCATAAGCCTCTTTTTTGCTTATTCTAGCAATAAGCGCTGGCATCATCACATTTTCTATTGCAGTAAAATCGGGCAGGAGATGATGAAACTGAAATACAAAACCTATTCTCTTGTTTCTAAAATTTGACAGTGCATCGTCATCAAGTGAAAATATATCTTTGCCATCGTAAATGATACTACCCTCAGTGGGTCTCTCCACAGTTCCCAGAATGTGAAGAAAGGTACTCTTACCCGCACCTGATGCCCCCATAATGCAAAGCAATTCTCCCCTTGAAATATCCAGATCTATTCCGTTTATGGCATTGACAGACTTTGTACCTATTGAATAGACTTTTCTTATAGATCTTATTTCAATATCTGCCTTATTCATACCTCAATCCCTCTGTAGGTTTGAGTCTGGCTGCCTGATATGCTGGGTAGATCGTTGCAACAAAAGATATCACCACTGCCGCGATTGCCACAAGTGCAAATTCAAGAGGATTTATCAATACAGGGAGTGTCGTAATATAATAGACCTCTGGATCAAGTTGAAACTGATATGCTGAGAGGCCCTTACATAATAAATAACCTGCTATTTCTCCAAATATCGTACCAAAAATACCTATAATAAGCCCTTCCGTGATAAAAACCCTTATTACAGAACTGTTTTTCGCCCCGATAGTCTTCAGAATTGCAATCTCCTTTGATCTCTCAATAACCACCATAATAAGTGTGCTTATTATATTAAAGGAAGCCACAAGTACAATAAAAGCGAGGATAATAAACATCACTATCTTTTCAAGTTTTATTGCAGAGAAGAGATTTCTATTCATCTCCATCCAGTTTCTCACCTTATACGGATATCCCCCAATCTTCTGGCTTATCTTCTCCCCCATCTCAAGAGTCTTGTTAATATCATTAACAGTTATCTCTATGCCAGTTACATTCTCCATAAGCCCAAAAAACTTCTGTGCCTCAGAGAGATGCACATAAACAAACTTCTGATCAAATTCATACATCCCCGAATAGAAAATTCCAACAATCTTAAATTTTCGTGATTTTGGCATTGGGCCAAATGGAGACAGTTCTCCAAGCGGAGAAAAGAGCGTAACTACATCTCCAACACCAAGATGGAGAATCTTATTGAGTTCACGCCCGATAATGATGCCTGGCAGATTATCCTTCCCGCTGGTAATCGATGTTTGAGATTTTAATAATACCTTCTCAGGGGTTGTAAGATTATTCAGATTACCTGCTTCAATATTCTTCCCGATATCCATAACCTTTACAGCCTCATCAGGAAGGATACCTTTTATAATCACACCCGACAGATTTGTATCCGAAGAGATCATCCCCTCAGAAAGTACAAATGGGGCAGCACCTCTCACTCCATCTATCTTACACAAAGCAGATATCAGGTCTTTATATTCACTAAAATTCTGCCCATACTTAATAATTATAAGATGGGCATTTGCCCCAAGAATCCTGCTTTTGAGGTCGCTCTCAAATCCGCTCATAACAGAGAGGACTACACACATAGTTGCAACACCGATGATTATACCCATTACCGCAATGATAGTAATAATGGATAAAAAGGCAGACCTCTTCTTTGATCTCAGGTGCCTGATTGCAATTACCGTTTCAAATCTCAACTCTTTACCTCTGGTTTTAATAGTGGGAACAGTATCACATCTCTTATTGAAGGTGAATTGGTAAGGAGCATTACAAGCCTATCTATCCCTATACCTTCACCTGCCGTTGGAGGCATCCCATATTCCAGCGCATTAATATAATCCTCGTCAAATGCCATTGCCTCCTCATCCCCTTTCTCCTTTGACTCAAGTTGCATACGAAATCTCTCAGCCTGATCAAATGGATCATTTAGCTCCGAGAAGGCGTTTGCTATCTCTCTACCAGCGATATATAACTCAAACCTATCCACAAGACTTTGATCTGCATCCTTCTTTCGTGATAGAGGTGAGACCTCCAGAGGGAAATCCATCACAAATGTAGGTTGTATCAGTCTGTCTTCCAGCATCTCCTCAAAGATAGCCATCATAAGATACCCTTTTGTAGTATATCCGGGGATATCAATACCTATTGATTTTGCCTTTTTTGTAAGTGCCTCAAGGTCTTCGACCTCTTCAGCCTTCATCCCACATCCTGTAACAAGTGCCTCTTTAACTTTCAGCCTTTTAAACGGTGGTGTAAAATCAATGACATTCCCCTGATATTCAACCTTATAACTCCCTGTAATTCTGAGCGCAATATCAGATAACATCTTCTCTGTAAAATTCATCAGATCCTCATAAGTCTTGTATGCCCAATAAAATTCAATCATTGTAAATTCGGGATTATGCTGTGTAGAAATCCCTTCATTTCTGAAATTTCTATTTATCTCATATACCCTCTCAAATCCACCCACAACAAGTCTCTTTAGATAAAGTTCTGGGGCTATTCTCATATACAGATCCATATCGAGTGCATTGTGATGAGTAATAAACGGTTTGGCGTTGGCACCAGATGGGATCGGATGCATCATCGGGGTCTCCACTTCAATAAAACCCTCACTATCAAGATGTTCTCTAATAAGACTTACAATCCGATTTCTCCTGATAAAAATCTCTTTTACATCATCGTTCATTATGAGATCCAGATATCTCCTCCTATATCTTGTCTCCACATCGGAAAGACCGTGCCACTTTTCAGGAAGTGGATGAATACACTTTGAGAGCAATCTAATCTTCTTTACCACAATGGAGAGCTCTCCCGTCTTGGTCTTAAAAGGTGAGCCTTCGCAGTAAATGATATCTCCTATATCAATCTGTTTCTTAAACTTCTCAAAATCTAATTCAGAAAGGCCAATTTCCCCTTTTGCTACAAAAAGCTGGATCCTCCCTGTTCTATCTCTAAAATCCAGAAAATTCACTTTCCCAAAGGATCGCCACCCTAAAATTCTACCTGCAAGTGAAAATATCTCTTTACCAATATTTGCCTCCAGCTCCTCCCTTGTATTATCTCCAAAAGTTGATCTAATCTCAGCCACAGTATTTTTAACAATCACATCGTTTGGATAGATTCTCTCATTTCTGGATATCTCCTGAAGTTTTTCAATCCTTATTTTTTCCTGCTCATTGTAATCTCTCATATACTCTCCTTGCGATTTCTTTCAAGAAAAGGGACTATAAAATAGATTATGTTATCTCATAAATCAAGTTATTTAAGTGTATTTTCGCCGCAAAGTCCAAATGTCAATATTGATATTTTGGGTTTACTTGTTTTTCTCACTTAGATTCACACCTATTCAGAAGAGATAATAAATCTGGTTTTAATAATTAAACTTTATTGTTCAAACAACATCCAATAAATTGACTACCTTGAATTTTTTGCTTGAATATAAAGGCAATTCCATCTAATATCTGCCACCTCTGGAGGTCTGGTTATGAATATAGTATTTATTTCACCTGAAGTAGTCCCTTTTTCAAAGACCGGTGGACTGGCAGATGTATCAGGTGCACTTCCCGTAGAGCTCGCATCTCTCGGAAATGAGGTCATTGTATATTCTCCCCTCTATAAGAGTGTAGATGTTCGCAAATACAACATAGTTCCAATTAAGAGAAGTATATTTGTTCCGATTGCAGGCAGAATGGAAAGTATAGACATTTATGAAAGTCTGGATTTCAAACCAAATCCCCATATCAGATTTCTTTTTATATCCTGTGATAAGTATTTTAAGAGAGATAATCTCTACGGAGAAGGCAACAAAGACTATCCCGACAATCATGAAAGATTTGGGCTCTTCTCCAGATCTATTTTTGAGGTATTAAAGGCACTAAACTTTCAGCCCGACATAATTCATTGCAATGATTGGCAGACTGGTATTACACCCGTCTATCACCGATGCATATACTCGCAGGACTCTTTCTTTTCAAGGAGCAAGACCCTGATTACAATACACAATATGGCATATCAGGGACTCTTTGATTCATATACAATGGATATTTTAATGCTCTCCTGGTCACT
>JBBISZ010000003.1:24042-29115 GCA_037441045.1 Deltaproteobacteria bacterium
ATTCAACTTCTTAAAAGCGGGGCTGGTATTTGCAGATGCCATCACCACAGTCAGTCAAAAATATACTCAGGAGATACAGACGCAGGAATATGGATGTGGTCTTGAGGGTGTACTTCAGGAGAGGAAGAGTAATCTATACGGGATTCTCAATGGTGTGGACTACTCCGTCTGGGATCCATCAATAGATTCTCTCCTGCCAGAGAAATATTCAATTAGCAATCTCTCAGGCAAAAAGGAGTGTAAAAAAGCCCTGCTCAAGAGAATGGGGCTCCAGTACAACGCAAGAATACCTGTAATAGGTATTATCAGCAGGCTTGCAGATCAGAAAGGTTTTGATCTACTGTTTGAATGCAAAGATAGACTCACTGATCTCAATGCTCAGTTTGTAATTCTTGGAACAGGAGACAAAAAATATCACGACTATTTTTCGGAATTAAAAAACCGTTATCCAGACAAAATTGGACTCCTGCTCGGATTTGATAACAGTCTTGCGCATCTTATCGAGGCAGGGAGCGATTTCTTCCTTATGCCCTCCAGATATGAACCGTGTGGATTAAATCAGATGTATTCACTGAGATACGGGACATTCCCCATAGTAAGAGGGGTCGGAGGACTGGATGATACAATTGCGGATCTGGACGCAGATAGAGAGAATGGCAACGGTTTCAAGTTTTACGATTATAAATATGAAGAACTTCTAAACACAGTAGAACGGGCACTCAATTTTTACAATACAGAGAAAGAGATTGATAAATATATAAAGAGAATTATGAAGCAGGACTTCTCATGGACAGTCTCTGCAAGAAAATATTTATCCCTCTATGAAAAGCTTCTCGGCAGGGACAACAGAATATCACAAATCTTCTAACTACTACATTACAAGATTACAGGAACAACCGCCACTATCATCAGCATCTTCTGTTTTTGAATCCTTAATATTTCTATCAGCAACAACATTAATATCATCCTCTATGTTAACAATGTCCTCAGTCTCCAGTGAATCGGTTGCTGTGCCTGAATCAGAGAGAACATCCTGCCCAATTGTATCAATCACGCCCTTATCCTCATTTACAAACACATCTGTATTTATATCCTGACTATCACCATCCGGAAATATATCAATTAATGTATCATAAGAGGCATCTGCTATAACATCCTTAGCAACAATATCCTGAGTTACTACATCAGAATATCCAGCATCAACATCAGGGGCAGGGCAATTCTGTGTACCCTTACCAGAGCCATCAAGTGTAGTATCAATAGAACCTCTGTTGGATGTCGCCCATACAAAATACTCTTCAAACTTCTTTCTATAGTTATCAACTTTTGAAAGAATTGACGAATTCGGTATCTGTCCTTTTGGGTATATGATAGCAAAAGCTGCTTTATAATGGCAGGGCTCAGATGAGGGGATCCTCTCCCCGAGTGCAGCCACAATCTGTCCTATATTTATCTTTATTGCTGTACCTTTTATAGTCTTTGTCTCGCCCTTTTTAAGCGGAGTGGTAGAGCTTTCGGATATATCTTGAGTATTGACCAATAGCATTTCACCAACCTCACTCTTATCTCTGAGCCCCATAAAATACTGATCCAGCTCGGAAAAACCTCTCAATTCATTATAAAATTTGAAATTCCCTCCACCAAGATCCTCAATAAAGCTCCCAAACATTACAGACCTTGAATCAAAGTAGTATGAATAATGAATATGGAAATCCGATTCATTATAACCATCACAATTTCCCCCTGAAGGCTCTGCACCTGGATTTAATGCCCTGAGCGTACAATGTTCACCATTCTCATCCTTATATTTGGCACCTACCAGATATAGATGCCCAAACTCGTGTCCTATCACCTCCATTCCGTTATATGCACCATTTATTGCGTTGTTATAAATTCCCTCTGGATCATCAGGCCAGTTTGCTATATCTGCAAGTTTAATAGCATGTCTGAGCCTACCGTTTGCCGAACAGTATTTTGAAGACTGATCAGTCGGCATATCAAATCCAATACCCTTGATATTTCTCCTGACTGCCCAGCCCTCGGGTGTCCCAAACATTGTTGTTTTGTATGTTGTAAAAAAGAACAACACATCAAAATTCTGAGGATACTTCTTAAAAAATGCACAGCTCGCCTTTGATAGATAAGTATTACCTATCGCTATTGACGAATTGATAGAACCATCCGAATCCTCCACAAGTGCAACATTCTCATAATCACTATATGCAGCCGTGCAAATGAACATAAAAAATGATAGGAAAATTATTTTTTTCATGTCCTCTCCTTGTTTATTAAATTAAGAATTAAAACTCCTCTCCTGTAAGACAATATATTATCAGAATTTGAATAAAATAGCCAGACCTTTGTACATAAAAGGATTTAAGAATAATTCTATAACTCGTTCAAATTTCAATAGTTATATCAATATTTTTCATCGCTTCAATTTGACACCACTCTTTTAATAAGATAATATTATATTTGTGAGAAGACTTATCATCTCAAAATCGCCATTTATTTTTGTATTCCTGATAATCTTTATATCAATTCAAGGTGATTTGGTGGCAGTATCTTTTGACGGTCTAATATCTGCTGGCTCATTTGAATATAGGGGCGCAACAGAGAGAGATGGATACCTCCTGGGACTCAATACAAACATATTCTTTTTTTCAGATTTTGCCCTCTCTTTGCGAGGCAACATTATGAATCTGGATGCAGGTGTTTACAAAGGAGAAAAGTATGCAAACGACGCAAGGATTCTCAACTATTCCGCAGGTATATTGTATGTAGTTGATGTTATGACACTTCTCCCATTTAAAAGAGCCGATGCAGAATTTTATTCAGGCAATTTCATAAATGATGAGAAACTGGATTATGGCTATTCAATGGGGGCAGGTATAAGATACGAAAGAGCCCCTTTTATAATTATGCTCGAACTTTCATATAAGCAGCTATATAAGACTACAAACCAGTGGCCCTCTATAATACTTTTTACTATCGGCACAGGCATTCTGTCGAATAGAGAGAAAGACAAAGAGTTAGATATATAGGAGGTCAATATGAGATTTAGAATCTTTTCATTTGTTCTGCTTTTATATATTTTTGCAATATCAAATATTTCTGGAGAGGAGATACTCAATATCAAATGGGGAGAAGAGCCGCACAATATCAATTATTTTATAACTCCAGATGGAAGATACGGGATATCCGATTTTTATATAGATAGAGATGAGATTGGATTACTGGACAATTTCAACAGGACAATAGATATCTTTGAAAATGGTGCATACAGATATTCAATTCAGAATATTCCAGAAGAGTCCATAATGATTGAGAGATATTACAGGAAGACTTTTGTCATCAGGCGTGATGGAATCGTGCATCAGGTACAGAATGGTACTCTTTTAAAATTTCAGAAAATAGAGGATGCTGGACTACTCTCAGGTGTAATCTTTGAAAACAATGTATTTTATCCTGTAAGCAACTTTGAAAAATATGTATTCAACAACCTGCTTATGGATGCTATTCTTGAAAATAGACATCTTGGACAGATAAGGGTATTTGAAGGCACAGATATTAAAGCCTATTCCTTTCAAACCTCAAAAGAGATTTCTGCCATTACTCCTGTTGGATTAATAGATAATCTGATTGTTGCGACTGTTGAATTTAATATGGGAAAAGAAAGATCTGTGCTGAGCATTGATCAAAATGGGAATATTGTTTCAGAAATAATAATTCCAAATAGGTTTTTCTTAAGTGACATAAGAGATATAAAAATTTACGATAACAATTTATTTATTCTTGCAACAGATAGGGAGGGAATAAGAATTTACAAATTTGACGGATATACAAACTCTCAGATTGAGATTTCAAAATGGACCACCAGATTCATTAATACAGAGATAGATCAAGATTTTACTCCCAGCATGCTTGCACTTACACCGGTCAAAAGGTCTGAGGCGCTCACACTCGCAAGTCAGTACAACAGCCATACATGGACAGCAAAATCCTGCAATGTTGGAACAACATCCTGTACAGATTGGTGTGATAAGACCAAGACAATAAAACCGCCCTCATGGGTGGTCGTTGGAACAAATAATAGATTTCCATATTCATGGGGAGGATTTTCTTCCATCTCGCAATTTGATCAGGGGCTTGTAGATTGTAAAAAGGCAGGTGATATTCAGACAAAATATGCCGACGGCACATCCGCCTGTGGTTCATCCTGCTCAGTAGGCGTGGACTGTTCAGGATTTGTATCAAGGTTATGGAAACAGACTAAAAAATACGGCACATCTACAATAATGCAGATTGCAACAAAGATAAGCAAATCAGATCTCAAACCTGCGGATGCACTCAACGATACAGGTTCACATATAAGACTATTCGTAGGTTTCAGACAGGATGGAAAATGGGATATGGTGGAGTCTTATGCTGGCTCTGGCTATTGGGGTGTAGGATATACAGTTAGAACACCTGCCGAGAATGACGGATACGATGCTATAAGATACAACGCAATAGTAGACGACTCTGTTCCTACAAATAAACCCCCCGTAATTTCACACACCCCCGTAACCACTGCTGAAACAGGAAAAAATATTACAATCACAGCAAAGATTACAGATGATTCTGGAAAAATAAATTCAGCCACTCTTAGATTCAAAAATGAAAATGATCCCAGTTTTACGGCACTCAATATGACAGACAAAGGTTCAGGCAATTATGAGGCAATAATAACCGCTCAATCTATCAAAAGTTCAAAGATCTACTATTATATTGCAGCATGGGACGGAGAATCGCCTGTAGAGACAGGTAGAAACAGGAGTATTCTACCCGAAAAGGCTGAGGACTCCACAAATCCACAGTATTTTGTAATTACTATAGTACAGCCAAACACCCCTCCCGTAATTGTTCACACACCTGTAACATCTGTAAAGGCAGGGGAAGATATAATTATCTCAGCAAAAATAACTGATGACAGCGGAAAGATTGCAGCAGCAAATATTAAATATAAAAATGAAGGTGATTCTATTATGAAGACAATTAATATGTCCGACAAAGGGAATTCAATCTTAGAGG
>JBBISZ010000004.1:0-24097 GCA_037441045.1 Deltaproteobacteria bacterium
AATATATATTTACGCAATCGCAACAATACCGAAATAATAAATATTCTTGATCAGTTGAGTCATCAGAAGTTAAATGAATTTTATTTAAGAACCATCCTGTTTTTTATGGGACGGATATTTGAAGAGAGGCTCAATGATCCGGAGATGGCTCTCAAATCCTATGAACGGATATTCATTATAGACCCCTCAGATGCAGATGCTGTAAAGTCCATTGAAAATATACTTCTGGTAAAAAGGGCGTATTCGGAGGTAGTATCTGTTTTAAAACAACATTCAAATGCGCTTCCGCCAGACAAGAGAGTGGATATATACGGAAAGATCGTCTCCCTGTACAGAGATCGTCTTGCGGATACAGATTCAGCAATATACTTTCTCAATGAGATACTGAAGATAAAATCAGATGATATATCAGCGATGGATATTCTTCTTGAACTGTATGTAAAGAAAAATGATTATCAACAGATAACGGATATACTCAATCGTATTTCAAAACTCACCACCGATAAAAACATTCTGGCAAATATATATTTTAGACTGGGGACAATCTTTGAGGAGAATCTTTCTGACGAAGTGCAGGCGATCGAATATTACAAGAAGATAGTTGAGATCTCTTCTGCATATCAACCTGCCTATGCTGCACTTGGGAGACTTCTTGCCAAGCACGGCAAATGGGAGGATCTGGTAAATCTTATGGAGATGGAGATTGCACAGACTGAAGATGCTCTACAGAAGGTCGCCCGTTATTATAAAATGGCAGAGATTATAGAACTCAGAATTCAGGATCTTAATAGAGCAATAGGTGTTTACAAGAAGATTCTTCAGATAAGATCTTCATATCTGCCCGCCCTCAAGGCACTCGGTACACTCTACGGCAAGCTTGGTATGCATCAGGAACTCATAGATATGTTTGAGGAGGAGATAAAAATAACTGAAGATAAGGAACAGATTGCCTTTCTTCTGGACAAGATCGGGATTACATACGAGGAGAAATTAAACAATAAGGAGAAGGCAGCAGATACATACAGGAGGATTCTGGAAATAATTCCCGATCATCTCCCTACCATCAGGACACTCGCCAGACTCTACGCCCGACTCGGTAGATGGGAAGATCTTATCAAGATGTGTGAGATAGAATCAGAACTCATAAAGGATCAGATCCAGATTGGTGAGACTTATGAGGAGCATCTCAGGAACATAGATGAAGCAGTCAGGTATTACAAGAAGGCACTTATGATATCTCCAAATTATCTACCTGCCTTGAAATCGCTCGGAAATATTTATTTATATCAGGAGAGATATGAAGAACTTATAGATATGTATAAGAGAGAGATAGAGGTTACAAGGAATCAACCTCACAATATTTCTCTTTATCACAAGATTGCACAGATTTATGAGGATAGGCTCAATATGCCTGAAAGGGCGATATCTACCTATGAAGAGATATTGATGCTGGATCCTTATAATCTCCCCGCCATCAATGCCCTCAAGAATATCTATCTCAAAATGCAGAACTATGACAGGTACATTGAAATCCTGATAAAGGAGGAGCAACTGGTTACTGATGTCAATCAGAAGGCATACATTTTATATCAGATTGGTGGGATATATATAAATAGACTTTCCAACTTCAACAAAGGTATCGAATATCTAAAAAAGTCAATTACTATCAACAAAGATAATAGTAGCGCAAGAGTTTCATTGCTTGATTCACTAAGACAGAATGGAAGATATTCAGAACTCGCTGATATGTTGATTGAATTTGCAGGACAGAAGAAGACAGAGGCGGAGAAGATAGAGATCTACTGGGAACTTTCGCAGATATTCTACTTTAAACTCAAAGAGATAAATCGCTCAATAATGTATCTTGAAAAGATAATTGCTATACAGCCGAACTATATAAGGGCACTTATGATGCTGGCGACAATATACAGAGAGGAGAAGGATTATATCAAGCTTATAACTGTATTGCAGAAGATTGTTAATCTTGACCTCAATCCCGATATTCTGGTCTCATATCATCTTGAGATTGCGGCGCTCAAAGAGACTGTGATGAAGATGCCATCCGAGAGCTATATACATTATATAAAAGTACTTGAGATTCAGCCCGATAATCAGATTGCCATTGATGCACTTGAACGTGCTTACAGTAAAAATATGGATAATCGTGGGCTGGAAATTCTCCATTCACACTTCCTTTCGAAAACCATTTCTGATAAAGAAGAGAAGGCGGTATTAAATTTTAAAATTGCAGCAGTACTTGTAAATTACCCTGAGACATCTGAAAGGGCTTATAACATTCTTATGGAGACCATAAGAGAGAAGCCCGATTACCTTCCTGCTCATGTTCTTCTTCTGGAATATTACCGCAATAAGGGTAAATATGAAGAGTTTGTAAATGAATCTCTCGATCTTTGTGAACAGATATCCAATACTGGAATAAAGAGAAATATACTGAATCAGGCGGCAGTGGTTTTGAAGGAGAAACTCAATAATTCTGAAAAGGCAACAGAGCTTCTTATGAAGGCTTTTGAGCTGGCTCCATCGGACGGGGTGGCTTTTTCTCATCTGGAGGGACTGCTTATATCACGGAATAAGACTGATGCGCTTCTCTCTATTTACAGCAGGAGAATTTCTGCGATCAACGATAATACAGAGAGGGCGTTACTATACATTAAAATGGCTCGCCTCCTCGAAAATGATCCGTCAAGGATTAATGAGGCAATCACGGCATATCAGAGCGCAGTTGCTATAGATCCTTATAATGAATATGCGCTTATTCCTCTTTCCAATCATCTTATAGCAGGTAAGATGTATGATGAGGCTATAAACTGTCTCAATGCAATAGCATCATGCTCAAAGTCTCAGGAGGTACTGAAAAATACATATCTCTACCTTGGAACGCTCCTGTATAATCACAGACAGGATTTCAGTAATGCTCTAACCAATTTTCAAAAGGTTGTTTCAATAGAACCCAATAATATCCCGGCGCTTGAATATATGGCACTCATTTATTATTCACAGAATAACATTGAATACTCTTTGAAGACTTATCAATATCTTCTTGGTCTAAATATAAGTCCTGAAAAGAATCTGGAATATTCCTATACAATAGCAGGGATATATGAGAATAACCTCTCCAACATAGATGGTGCTATAGAAGTCTTAAAAAATGCACTCAAATATGACCCAACAAATGAGCAATTACTCAATAGACTGGTATCGCTCTGTGAGAGAGGAAATAAGATCGAAGAATTGTTGATCATCTATGAAAGCGTGATTCAGTCTTTTGAGGAACATGAGCGAATTAATGCAATACCGCTTATGATTAAAAAGGCAGAGATTTACCAGAATATTCAAAAAAATCTGAAAGATGCAGAAAAGGAGTTGAAGAGGGTAGTACAGATTGCACCAAATAACATACTTGCCCATGTAATGCTGGCAAGACTCTATTCTCAGGATCCATCTACATATCAAAATGCAGTTTTAGAATATCGAACGCTCATCCAGATAGATCCGTTCAATGTGGATAATCTGAGAGCCATCTCACGCCTTTTCAATCAACTGCAGCAGAAGGATGCCCTGTTCTGTACAATAGGGACATTGATCAGCCTCAAGAGTGCCACCAATGATGAAGAATTTGCATACGGAGAGAGCAGACACCGGGTAGATTCCATAACCGAAATAATTCTCAAGAATGAAGACATTGATATAAGTATAATTAACCACCGTGCAAGAGGGTTGTTAAGAGAGATAATAAGCATAATCAATGATGATCTACGCGATATATACCCCATAAGTATTGAAAAATATGGACCTGAAGTAAAGAAGACCAGAATGACTAAAAAGTCAAACGACAGGATAAGATCAAGGTGTGATGATGTATCAAGAATGATGAATGTTGGAGACTATAATCTCTTTATTGCGGACAAACAGGGGATTCAATCTTTTGTAGAACCTACAGACCCTCCTTCTATAATTATTGGAGGTGATTATGTAAAACTGCCGCCTGAAGAACAGAAGTTTGGGTTTGCAAGGATGCTGTATTTCATAACAGACAGACAGATGGCTGTTGCATCACTCTCAAATGAAGAATTGCAATTCCTGGTTAATGCCCTTCTGCTTTTGGTTAATCCAGATAAATATTCAAAAGAGATAAAGGATGAACCATCTCTCAATATGGCTAAAAAACTCAGTAAGGGTCTCAGTAGAAAGACCAGAAATATACTTATGAGTATGCAGGACAGGATATCTGAACTATCTAAGATAGATGTAAAGATCTTCAGGAAGGCGACATTTATGAGCGCAAACAGGCTGGGACTTTTTATAACATCCTCTCCTCTATCTGCTATCTCATATATTTACAGAGTCTCAAATCCACAGAAGCAACTTCCAGCAAATTATGAAGCCATTGTTCAGGAGTGTACCCGCAACGACGAGATTAGAGATATCATTGCATATTCTATTTCAGATGAGTTTTTAAGGTTGAGAGAAAAGGTAGGTCTGTGTATAAAATGATGGATTGAGGCGATTTTTTATGGTATACAAAAATAGTGGTGATTTCTCCTGTGTTCAGAAGGAGAGAAGGAGAGAACTCAGGGTTCCATTGAGGGTAATCAGAGTGAAGATAGAGACAAATACAGATGTGTTTTTCGGATATGCAAAGAATATAAGTGCAGGTGGACTTTTTATTTCTACTGTAAATCCAAAGGGAGTAGGAGAGAAATTTAAACTCAAAATTACTTTGCCCAATTCAAAAAAAGAGATTGTTGTTATGGCAGAGGTGGTCTGGAGCAGGAAATTCTCTGAATCTAAAGAGTATGAGCCCGGGATGGGTATCAAATATATAGAGATAACGGATGAGGATGCCGAGCTTATCAGGCAGTTTGTAAACTCTGAAAAAAAGGAGAAATAGATGATAAGAAAGATTATTTTTCTTTTTATTGTTTTTTTGATGGTTGTTGCAATGACAATATATGTCACATCATGTGGAGATTCGGGCTCTGCCTGTGAAGATCTTCTGCATCGAGCCTGTGACTGTCTATATGGTGAAAATCCATCCCAGAGGGAGGATTGTCACTCAAAGATAGATGAGGAAGTCAACAAGAGCCCATTTACAGCCGAGCAGGATAGTAAATGTCAGCAGTATATTGATACCTGTAACTGCGATGCGATGAAGAGTGCCGACAAAAATGCCTGCGGTGATGTGCTTGACTCGCTATAAAGAAAGGAGATTGAGTATGAAAAAATTCATTATTTCTCTATTCTTGTGTTTATTTATATTCTACACAAAGGTTTCAGTCTCTGAGGAACTGGATATTGAGGCACTCTTAAAGGAGGCTCAGGAGTCTTACAATAGGATTAACGATTATACAGGAATAATGCACAAGCAGGAGAGAATTGGTAAAAAGATGATGGAAAAAGAGACCATATATTTTAAGTTTATGAAACCATTCAAGGTCTATATGAAATGGATAAAAGATCCTTTTAAGAATCGAGAGATGATATATGTGCAAGGATGGAATGATAATAAGATAAAGGCGCATGAAGGTGGCATTATGGGAGTTGTCTCTGTAAATCTGGATCCAAATGGCTCAATGGCGATGAAAGGCAATAGACACCCCGTCACTGATATGGGGATAGGAAATCTTCTAAAAGTAGTCTCCTCCAATGTCAACAGGGCAAAGAAGAATGGTGATTCAATCAGTGTTATCAAACTTGGAGAGGAGAAGGTATTCGGTGTAGATTCTATAAAACTTGAGGCTACATTCCCTCAGGAGAAAGAGAAGGGCTACTACTGTTACAGGGCGGTTTTCTGGGTCAATAAAGAGACAAAATTACCTACCAAGATAATGGTCTACGACTGGAATAATCAACTGGTGGAAGATTACGCCTACGAAAACTTAAAATTCAATGTAGGACTTACAGAAAAGGACTTTGATCCATCCAGCAGGGAATACAACTTTTAGGATTATTTATCTATCTACAAACGGTTTGAAGCATTTACGACATCGAGCCTCATAACTATCTGTCGCTCCAACCAGAATCTGCTTCTCTCCACCACTCACTCTCTGTGTAAATGAGGCAGGATTGCCACACTTCATACATATAGCCAGATTTTTGGTAATATATTCTGCAATACACATAAGTTGTGGCATTGGCCCAAAAGGAATTGCTCTGTAGTCCAGATCCAGACCTGCAATTATTACACGAAGACCACTTTCGGCAAGATGTTGAACTACCTTCACTATGCCCTTATCAAAAAATTGTGCCTCATCAATTCCAACAACATCGGTTCCGAGTGGGACAAGCTTGAGTATCTCTTTTGAACTCTTTACTGCTATTGAGTCAAGTTCCTGAAGAGAGTGTGAAACGATCTTTTTTGAATGATATCTGTTGTCTATAGTAGGTTTGAAGATTATTACTTTCTGTTTTGCAATCTTTGCCCTTTTGAGTCTCCTTATAAGTTCTTCAGTCTTGCCTGAGAACATCGGTCCGCATATAACCTCTATCCAGCCTACATCCTTGGGTTGTAAATGCATAAATACTCCTAAGGTTCAAAATAGTATTTACCTTTGAATCTATCGTCATCAAATATCAGAATTGGCTTTGCTGATTCATTCTTCTCAAATCTGCCTTTTATTTGTTCATTTTTATAATTGATAATAATTTCGTTCTCTTTTAGTCTGTATGTACCACTCCCCCTGAGTCCCTTTAGATCTGGATCAAACGGGGCGTATATAAATATATAATTGCCTTCAAGACCAAGGAATAAAAACTTCTCATAATCGCCTTCTGATGTTCCACCCTGCCATCTTCCCCAGTACTGCGAATCATCCACCTTTTGCTTGAATATCCTATTGATACCGGATTGAATAAGATTATCAGGTATTCCAGAGAATTGTATGTCCCTTATGCAGATATGATCTGATTCTTTATTATAGACATCCGTAATCGTAATTAAGAGACGATTTGTAGTAATGGGTGGGGAGAGTGAGAGTGTCTTCGATAATAGTCCTTCATCCAGATATAAGGTGTTCTTTGAGAACTCACCTGCTATCTCAACCTCTTTTGCTCCACCTGCCAGTATGTCCTTATTCACCTTGGGGTTAATTCCATTCTTTATTGTAACTTTTTTTATCTCAACAGTCTTTGCAAAATAAAGTATTATTTCCTCTCTTCCGCCAGGTGAGTGTTCAAAACACCAGAGAGTCTTTTCATCATTATCGAAGGCATTGGAATAATGGAATTTCATAGGATCTTCTGAATCCTTCTTGAAGTCTGTAGAATATAGATACATCAGTTGTGCCGCAGAACTGACTCCTGAACCAATTGATAATAAGAAGAATATCATAAGTATCTTTTTCATAGCGAAAAGCAAATATATCCTAAAAATAAGAGATTTCAACTAAAAATATTCTCAAAGAACATAGAATCCACCTTGTTAAATAAGCAAAAAGATACCACAGACTCACTTAAAACATTTGCATATAAGAGAAACAGAGATAGCGATAAGGGCATAAAATGCAACAATCGTATATCCAGTTGGCAAATCCATTAAGTAAGAGATAATAATTGCAATCAGATTAATGACAATTCCGAGAATCCATGCACCCATGAGTTTTATAGAGAATTTATCAGTAAAAAAAGACATTATATATGCGGGGGCAACCAGAATTGAAAATACTACCAGCACTCCTGCCAGATTTACGGAGCTTGTAACAGTTACTGCAAATGAGACAAAGAATAGTATCTCTCGTAGATTTCCATTAAGTTTTTCAACTACAAAATAGATAAAGAGGGCAATTATTGCATAGAGAATAGATGTCTTAATAAGTTCAGCCTTTGTTATAAAGAGGATGTCTGATGCTGTAAGCTTCTGAACCTCCTCCATTCCGTGTGGATTTTTTGAAAGAAGGACAATAGACATTGAGATTCCGAGTGCATAGATAAGACCTATAAAAGCCTCGTGGCTTATATTCTTTCTGGATGTGAGCGCAATGAGGAGCGCCCCTATAAGTGCAAAAGTCAATGATATTGGATAGACATATTTTCCATCAAAGAGTAAAAAGGCGATGGCGGTTCCTAAAGCCGCCATCTGCCCAATTGCAAGGTCAGTAAATATTATCCCGCGTCTGATGATATTGATGCCATAATAAGAATGAATTCCCAGAAGGACAGTTGCAAACAGAAAGCTGATAAAAAGGATATCTATCATCTGGTTAACCTTTCAATAATAATATCATACATTGAAAATATATCCTTTGCCTCAGTAATACTCTTTACATCATAAGGGAGAATTACAAATGGAATTTTGGTGGTTTCAGATAGTTGTTTTGTGGATTTTGATTCATGATAGTTATCAGTAATTATCTTATATACCTTCTCAGACTTAACCATGTTTGTGATCTCTTCTATATGTTTTGCAGTGGGAGGTATGCCAGGCTTTGGCTCTATCTCTGCTATTATTTTGCAATTGAGGTCCTTTGCGACATAGTTAAACATTCTATGGTACTGGATTAGTTTGCAACCCGAAATATTCTTAATCTTTTCATCCCATACTTTCCTCTTTTCATTAAATTTTTTTATTAGATTGTCATAATTGGAGGCAAACAGGTCCTTCTTTTCTGGTCTTACCATTATAAGCGCATCTTTGACCCCTTCAGCAATCTTTGGAAAATTATTATAACTTAGATGATAATGCGGGTTACCTTCTGGATGAATATCTCCCTCTGATCTACTCACATTTTCAGGCTTATTAATAAGTTCTACTTTCTTTGATAGGTCAATCAGAAAGTTAGCGCCGGGATTTATCTTTGGATTGTTTGCCTGTTTTAAGAGAGGTGGAATAAAACCTATTTCAAGAGATGCTCCGTTTATAATCAGCAGGTCAGCCTGTCTCAGTTTTCCTATCAGGGATGGTTTGGGAACTACAAAGTGTGGATCCTCTGTCCCCTTTGCAAGAGATGTTACTTCTACATATTCTTTTCCAATCTCATGCACAATAGATTCAATGTAGGGATATGATACCACCACTCTTATTTTCTCTTGTGCAAAAAGAGAGGAAATAAACGCAAAACAGAACAGTAATACAAATATCGTTTTTTTC
This sequence comes from Deltaproteobacteria bacterium, assembly GCA_037441045.1. GTDB lineage: Bacteria > Myxococcota > SpSt-1050 > SpSt-1050 > SpSt-1050 > SpSt-1050. The sequence continues at coordinate 9,107 of JBBISZ010000004.1, forward strand.
ATAGATAACCTCCATAAGTTAAAATGCATGGGCACCGTGAGGACCAATTGCAAAGTTGAGACTGAATATAAACTCCTGAATCGGGAACATTCTATCTTCAAAATATCTACTATGGTCATAATTGTACTGCAGTCTCAGGCGAGAAAATTCAGTAAAATAGTATTCAATCATATATGAAAGCCTGTAAAGATTTACAAGATCCATTTTCTCCTTTTCTCCATTTATCTTTATATCGGGCGAAAAAAGATAATCTCCTCTTATACCTGTTCTCCAGAGTTTATCAAACTTGAAGACCAATTGTGCATAAAGTCCTGAGTTAACTTTCTCAAGTTTTAGTCTCTCTATATCACCATCTTCATTCATCTTTAAAAGGTCTCCGTCTATAATTCTGCCCAGATATTCGCTTTCAAAGGATAGATATCTGTAAGCATCAATGATATATTTATATGTAAATTCAAATCCATAAATAATAGTTCCATCAGCATTAATTGCATGATCAGGTGTCTCGTCCATTTTACCTTCATCATGATGGGAATCCAGAAGATTTGATTGACCGTACATTATTGCACTGCCAAGAAGGAATACATTATCTCCAATATCAAAGGATGTCTTCAGATATCCTGTAAAGAGGGACGGTCTTGGTGAAGATTTTATCTCTTCTGAGCCAAAAACATAGCCATCAGCATTGAAAGAGACAGCCTCGTCAGAAGAACCCTGATAGATTTCAGTTCCTAATTGAACAAAAGTATCTATTGGTAGTGTATAGGTAAGTCTGAGTCCTACATCTGTTAGTCCCTCACTCCCGAGAAGTGCATCATAAATAATTGGCGAATCATAAAAATCCCAGTTGTGTGCATGCTTCTGACTGTGCCTTAAGGCTCCACTCTTAAATTTGCCTGCTCTCAGAGCGAATCCATAAGGGAGAAATTTTGTGTCTGTATAGACCTCTTCAAGTTCAATGCCATGCCCAGGGGCTATAGTTGTAACAGCAAAAAAATCAAAAAAAGGATCCACCGGTGCTGAAAATGCGAGTTCGAGATAATTAAGGTAAAGACCTCTATTCTTATTCATATGCGAGTGGGGCGGATGGTGCATAAATTCTGGTATTTCCAAACTCTCTCTCGATTCATCTTTAATGTCACTACTTATAAATGCCATATCGGCGATAAGAGAGAGATCGGGATTAAATTTATTCTGAATAAAAGGGTTCTCAGTAGCGTTTGAATAAAAAACTACTGAGATATACATAATACATACAAAGAATATTATCCTGCTTCTCATTATTATAACCTCCTTAGAACAGGATAGTTAGACAAAAAAGTTTTAAAAGAATTAATTAATTGCTGGAGGGCCTCTAATGAGATTTGATTTTGAATTGTTGTTCTTATAAAGTACAATCTCGCCGTTATTTACAACTTCAGCGAGAATTGGAAGTTCTGAATTATTTATTTCCGATTCACAGGTATCGTTATTGTTCTGATATGAATGAAACTGACATACAGGACAATTCTCCCGGGAATCAAAATTGTGAGAGGGGTGAAGCAGATCAAAAAGATTTAAATGGAAAAGGATAGGAAGTATAATGAAAAATTTTATTGCTTTTCCATACATGGCTTTAATATATAAACATATATGTCCGGTTTGTCAAGTTGCTGGCGTTCCCCCAAAATAATCTCTATGAAAATAGTCTGTTTCCTCAAAATAATTGAAATAAAGGCTACCATCCATTATCCTTTTTTGAATAAGAATTTTAAATGAGGTTGGAATGGTGAAATGGATACACCTTTAAATTAAATGCTCAAACACAAATCTGCTTTTAACATGCTAAAAAAATGAACTTATAGGACTAAAATATAATATTGACACTCTGAAACTACCTAAAGTCATAGAGTATATGACAGATCAGTTTGATAATGTTTAAAAAATAAGAGAAAGAGAAAAATAAAAAATGGTAAATATTTTGAATAGATTTAATTATGAGGGAAGACGCCAGTTGTGGAGTAAAGTAATTTAGGCGTTTGTAATTTGTTTGTTTTTAAAACCTACTATTGTGTCGCTTTAATTGTGTGGTTTGAGCCATAGTTTATTATTCTTTACTTATCTGGTTTATCTGGTATATTTATTAACACATATTTTAAGGAGGTTCTGATGAAGAAAGTATTTGTACTGTTGGTAGTAATTTTTATGGTAGCCTGCGCGGGGCAGTTAAAACAGACTCCGCTCAGGATGGTGGATGTGTCTGAAAAACTTGGAGAGTTTGATAAAAATCCTGATATGAATTTTGTATCAAAAGCAAAACTCTCTTATGCTACAGTGGATGTAAATAAATTTGATGAATTTTTCAAGAAGGCTACCGCAGTCAGGGGGACAATGGTTGTTGCAAAAGGGATGATTGAACATGAAAAGAACCTTATTATGAATCTTGGAAAAGAAATGGGAATCTCCAATCTTACAGATATCAATAAACTCGTGGAGGAATTAAAAACTAAAAAAGGTAACATTGCAAAGGAGAAAATTGAGCCTATCAAGAAGGGTCTGGATAATATGATAATCGTAAAAGATCTTCTTATGGGGCTTGAGGGAAGGGCAAAAGATCTTATATCTGAAGGGACAAATCTTGTCAGTGTAGCACCGGATGAATTGAAGTCTGATCCAAAGAAAGCAATGTCTGTGCACGGCGCCTTAAAAGAATCAGTTAATAATCTTGAAAGTGCTATAAAAGAGATTCCTGAACTGGCAAAATCATTTTCAGAATTTGTAGATATTATAAAGCCACTCGTTGAATAAAATTTAATTATTTCTTCTTGAACCGAAGAGCCGGTTGTTCAAATTAAGAAATATTAGTCGGGCAGCATTTTCATAAATAAGAAGAAGGAGATATAGGTTGCCCGATTTTGAGACTACGAATTAGCTATACCCAATACATTGTTTTGTAAGAATAAATCTTATAATACAGGATGATGTTGAATAGCGGTCATTTGGGCTTATATTATGAAATTTGTTGACTTATTTTTTTTTCAGTGTTTTTATCAAAGTTTGATTTAGGAGGTTGTATTATGAAAAGGTTATTATGTTTTTTGATTATGATACTATTTTTTATTTATGCAGGAAATTTATTTGCTGAGGAAACAAGAGTGATCAGTGCAAATAAGATTACTGAAAAAGATAAGTTACCTGTTGCTGAAGAGAAGTCCACATTGCTAAAAGAGAAATTAAATCTGGAGAACCACATATTTATTAATGGCGTATACAATTCTGAATCAGGTGCATCTATCGGAGTGGGATATTATTTTCATAAATATTTTGGAGCAGGGATTGATTTTGGTATATCTATTTCAAATAAAAAAGATGTTTTTCAGGATTATGGAATAATAGAGCAGAATTCATACAGATTTCTACCTTCGATAAAACTATTTGTACCCGTGCATTATTCCCGATGGTCCACACTTGTGCTTTCTGCATATAGTGGTCTCATTATAGATAAGCCGGTAAAACAGGATATGGGTCTGGGCAACAGGTCTGGAATTGATATAAATATTCAGGTTTTTCCATTAAAAGAGCTTTCAGCAGCAGTTGGATTCGGCAGCGGGATAGGATATTATAGTTATAAATCCGCATCTCGGGGAAGTGGCTTCGAGTCAGATTTTAATATAGCATTTTATTATTATTTTTAAGAGGAGGATTGGACTATGAAAAAAGTGAAAATTATTTTTACAATTTTGGCGCTATTGTCTCTGAGCCTCGCCTGTTCGGAGGAGACAAAACTTCCGCCCGAACTGGTAGTATTGGCTCCAGATACAGCACGGGTTAACACACCCGTTGTATTTGATGCCACTCAGTCAAAAGACAAAGATGGAAATATTGATGAAAGTACATTCTCATTTGATTTTGGGGATAGCACAGCTCAAGTGACAGGTGCCGCAAAGGTGACACATACATACACAAAGACTGGAGATTTTAAGGTTACTGTAAAGTGTACCGACAATGATAAACTGGAATCTACAAAGGTTGTTATGATCTCTATAAAGGATAATCTTTCACCTGTTGCAGTTCTGGCGTCACCAGAAAAGGGGAGAATAAATACATATATTACATTTGATGGGAGTGGCTCATCTGATCCGGATGGTCGAATCGTCTCCTATGCATTTGACTTCGGAGATGGAAGTGAAAAGGTTAGTGGTACAGCGGTTGCGGTTTATAAGTTTTCAAAGACAGGAATATTCAGTGTAACTCTTGAGGTAACTGACAATGAAGGGTCAAAGTCTTCAATAGTAAAGCAGATAGAGATTGTGGATAATCTTCCACCTGTTGCGACATTTGCCCTTCCTCAGATTTCAACAGAAGGTGAGATAATTACTGCCGATGCATCCTCGTCAACAGATGCTGATGGGAAGATAGTAAAATATGAATTTGATTTTGGAGACAATTCTGCTGTTCAGGAAGGAATGGTGGTAAATCATGTTTTTGCAACGGCAGGAAATTACAAAGTTACACTTAAGGTTACTGACAATGAGGGTGCAGAGTCCACCCTCACAAAGGAGATTACCATCAACTCACTCGTATCTCAGAGTGAACCTCCAGAAGCGATCTTTACAGCACCTGATAGGGGTATTGTAAATTCACCAATTACATTTGATGCAACTTCATCAAAATCTGGCTCTGGTAAGATTACAGAATATAAATGGGAATTTTCAGATGGTTCTCAGGAGGTCAAAGGGACGGAGAGCATAATAACACATACATTTACAAATACAGGTGTTTATAAGATTTCTCTAACTATTACATCACTTCTCAAAGATGGGAAGAGTACACTTACTGATAAAACAAGCAGGGAGATACTAATAACTGAAGAAGGGATAGCTGTTGAGAAGATAGAACCAGATTCTGGTCCGGCAACAGGATATACAGAGGTATTGATAACCGGGAAGAACTTTAATGAAAAAGCCTATATGAATATATATTTTGGCAGTTATAGTGCAGTGTCGGTAAATGTGATAGATTCGACAAGGATAAAGGTGGTAACACCCAAATCAAGTCCAGGAAAGGTAGATGTTCTAATTCAGAATGGTGACAATTCTGTACTTCTCAATGAGGCATTTACATATTTCGGCGCAGATAATTATGCCGATACTATCTTCTGTCCTCAGGCACTTGTATCAGGAGGAAATTCTCTGGGAGTAAAATCCACAGATGATGATGCAATGTATTCGATAAGTCTCCCATTTGACTTTGAATTCTATGGTATTCTGTATCCTGCTGGTTCCAAACTTTATATCTCTACCAACGGCTTCCTTTCTTTTGATAATGTGAGTTCAAATTTTATGCACTCTCCGATTCCATCTTCAAACAATCCACCAACTTTAATTGCGCCATTCTTTATGGATATGAAGCCTGGTTCAGCAGGTCAGATATACACTGATACATCCGGGACAGCGCCCAATCGAAAGTTTGCAATTTCTTATAGAAAATTTACTTCAAATGCTGCACCGAATGATGAATATAACTTTGAGGTAATTCTCTATGAATCTTCAAATGATATAAAATTTCAGTACCTCAATAATTTTGATGGGACATATACAGATGGTACTCAGGCACTGATAGGTATTCAGGACATAAACAGAGGTGGTCTGCAGGTCTCTCGAAATACTTCAATAAGAGGAATTGCACCTGGCGGAAGGACTTATGTTCTGAAATACGACAGAGATTCATATACGCTATATTCTGATACTACGCTTACGATATATTCTCATCAGCCCGCAAACAATGGTGATGTTGGGATTCAGGGTAATTTCACTATTGACTTTACGAAGGAGTTGAACTCAAATTCGCTTAATAATATTACAATGGTTGATCTTTCTAATAATAATGCCTCGGTCGCATTAAATCTTACGCTATCCAATGATAAGAGAAGGGTTACTGGAACTTCTCAAAATCCTCTTGTTGTAGACCACAAATATAGAGTAACTATCTCATCCAATCTAACTGGAATGAATAATGCAATATTTTCTTATGATCCCACTAAAGTTGCCTGCAATCAGACTAATTCACCCACATCTTACTCTTTTGATTTTACTGCAAGGGCAGCATTATCTCAGGTAATTAATCTCGGAGGCGGTTCACAACCTATGCAGGTAAAACATGCAAAGAATTCAAGTTTTGCATTTATAGCAAAATCAAATGGAAACAGGTTAGAGACATTAAATACCAATGCATTAAATATTTACAATAATTTAAGCCTCCAGGACTGCAACAACCCTTCATACCTTGTCCTATCCACTGATGATATGATAGGTTATATATCCTGTCCAAACAATAGGGTAGCAGTAGTAAATCTTGATATCCAGAATATTCATCAGATAGACGTAAATAATACAGTACCGGGGACACAATCAATAAATGTTGGAAATAGTCCAGCAGGAATAGATATCAGAGGCACAAATGATAGAGTATATGTAGCAAATTACAATGGAGACTCGGTCTCTGTAATAGACACCTCAAACTATCAGGTGATAACAAATATCAATGTGGGAGATAGTCCAATCGGCGCAAAGGTTCATAATCAGAAAAATCTCCTTTATATTACAAACAGGTTTTCAAATAATATTTCTGTAATTGATATCAATAGTGGTTCACCTACTGAAAATACTGTTATAGATACAATTGCATTAAACAATTGTGAAGAGCCATATATGATGGAGCTATTGCCGGATGGTTCAAGACTATTCGTTACCTGTAATAAAAATGACAGAGTTGTAGTAATTGATACGAGCAGCTTAAATCAGGTTGCATCTATTGATGTTGAGGATTCTCCTGTCGGAATAGATATCACTTTTGATGGTAAACTTGCCTATGTAGCAAACTATAATGCAAATTCAATTTCGATTATCAATATTGGTAATCTCTCAGTATCTCAGACGATAGATCTGCAGGGGAACCCCAGACCTTTCTTTGTAGTGTTTATCCCGAACACGTATACAGCACTGGTAACATACTACAACACAGATCAGGTAGCAGTTATTAAGTAGAGAATTAAATAAACTAAATAAGGTATGATTAAAATCAGGCACCCATAGAATATGTGGTGCCTTTTTTTTGCCAAATTTTTGACAGAATCTATTTCTGTTTTATAAGTAAATTATGATGAGGGACTCAATTATTAAAATAGTCAGACAAAATACAGAGAAAGGTAAGAGGATATTCAGGTTTTATCTCTTTTTTATAGCAATAATAATAACACTTTCATCTGTCTGGGGCTTTTTTGGAATCAAGACAGATCCACCTATAGAAAAGATTATAATTAACTATGTTGAAGATGATGATATTAATGAATATTTTGAGTCGCAGAATATGGTATGTGGAATAGATTTTTCAAGTTATAGAATTGATCCAGAAAAGATATATGTTGAAGATGATGAGTATCTTTATAAATTGTCTGATAATTATATTGCAAGATTAACTCTGAGATCAGATGTCCAGAAAATCCTCAAAAAAAATATGGATATTTACAATATCCCGTTTGTTGCAGCAGTTGTGATGGAGGCATCTACTGGAAAAATAGTAGGGTTGTATGAAAAAAAATCGGATGGCAGCCCATATTCTATATTTAAGACATATAAGGCTGCATCGATATTTAAGGTTATTACCATGGAGACGCTCCTTTCCGAGAAAAATATAAGTACTGATGAAAAGATGTGTTATCACGGTGGTAAGAGGAGCCTTAATAGAAATCATCTTATAGAGAATCCCAGAAAGGATTACAGGTGTATGGAAATTGACAGAGCCCTTGGGTTCTCTGCCAATGTGATATTTGCCAGACTGGCTTACAGGTATCTGGATAGAGAGATCCTATCAGATCATATAACGAGATTTGGTTTTGGAGAGATCCTGCCGGTTGAATTTAATGTCGAAAAAAGCCATATAATAATTCCTATGGAGAGAGAGGAGCTCGCATATACTGCAGCAGGTTTTGGAGAAACCTATATAAGCCCTATTCACGGCGCAGTCATCACCTCAATAGTGGCAAATAATGGTGTATATATAAAACCCACATTAATAAATGAGATATTGGATGCGAATGAAAATGTCCTCTATTCACATTCAAGGATTGAATTGAGGACTGTATTTTCCGAGGATGTTGCATCAAAACTCAAAAAGATGATGAGAGTAACAGTCTCAGAAGGTACAGCACATAAATTCTTTGCAAGGAAGAGACCTATTGATTTTGTAAAGGAAATTCCTCTTGCCGGGAAGACCGGTTCAATTGCAGACAGAGGTAGTAAATATACTGAATATAACTGGTTTGTGGGATTTGCACCTGTAGATAAACCAGAATATGTAATATCTGTATTGTCCATCAATTCTGAAAATATCTCTGCCCGAGCCACTCTCTATGCAAGACACATCCTTGATGATCTATTCAAAGATACAAAAAAAATCTCCGTTTATAGATCGCATAAGAAGAAGATTATAGGTAAAAGATAGTTGTAGTCTGGCTTTTTGTGGTCGGGGATAGTCCATAGTCGGCAGTCCACGGTTTACAGTTTACTTAAACCTTATAATTCAATATATGGACTGGCTGAGAGGGTTAGAGGGTTATCGTATGAATTCTTCTGTATCCTTCTAATTGAGGCAGCGGCAATCATTGCTGCATTGTCCGTACAGAATCTCTTTTCGGGGAAGAAGACTTCCAGATTGTTATCCATTGAGTGTTTTGTAAAATATTCTCTAATGTAATTATTGAAGGCAACTCCACCCGAGAAGAGAATCTTTTTTATGTATGTTCTATTTGATGCAAGCACAGCCCTTCTGAAGAGAGTCTTTGCAACTGCCAGCTGAAAGGCTGCAGCAAGATTTGCTCTGTCAGTGTTGTCTCTTATAGGATTTTTTTTCAAGTAATCTATTACAAATGTCTTTAGCCCTGAGAAACTTACATCTATTCTATCTGGCATGATCTCTGGAAATTTTATTGAATCCGCATCTCCGGACTTTGCAATCTTCTCAATCTCAGGCCCTCCAGGATATCCGAGTCCGAGCACCCTTGCTACTTTATCAAAAGCCTCGCCGGCAGCATCATCAAGTGTAGTTCCAATATTTTCATAGACGCCCCAATCCCTCACCACATAAATATTTGTATGTCCTCCAGATACTACCATAGCTATAAATGGAGGGTCAAGTATATCATCTGAAAGCCTTATTGCAGATAGGTGTCCCTCGATATGATTGATGCCTATTATCTTTTTATTTCCACTATAGGAAATACCACATGCAAAGACTACTCCAACCAGTAGAGAGCCCATAAGCCCGGGACCTGTTGTAATAGCCACAACCTCTATATCAGCAAGGCTGATATTTGCATTCTTTAGAGCCTCATTTACTACGGGATATATCTTTAGAATATGATTTCGGCTGGCTATTTCAGGTACTACCCCACCATATTTTGAATGTATATCTACCTGTGAGGCAACTACATTGGAATATACATTGAATTCTATATCTATGACTGATGCAGAGGTCTCATCGCAGGATGTTTCAATTCCAAGAATATACATTATTTGAAATATTCAACATTGATTGCAGGGAAGATATTGTCTCTCTCTTCTACAGATTGTAAGAAATTAAGATTTACTGAATTTGATTTGATCTCATTGTAGAGCCTTGTAAATCTCAAAATGTGATCTGTAAATCTCTTGTGGGCATATCCAACGGCAGTACCTGTCTTCATAATAAATGCCCAGTCGCTACTCTGTGCAAGGAGTAGTTCACGTGCAGCCTGTTTAATGGCTCTATCTATGATCCCATTTCTTCCGTAATAATTTCGCGCCAATTCATTCATTCTTCTCTCAGCCATATGGAGGTGAGGATAGATCCAGGAGTTTGAACCCTCTACCCAGACTTCATAATAACCTTTGTTCCCCCATGAGGAGCGTGAAGGGTTTACAATCTGTTGAGTTGGATATCGGCGCAGATAATCGGAAAGGGTAATGGTCTTAAAGAACTTCTGGTCATAACAGGATTTTCTAAAAAAATAGTTGAGGAAATCTGGACCCTCAAACCACCAGTGTCCAAATAACTCTGCGTCATAAGGTGCAAGTACTATTGGTTTTATACCGAGCTTCGAGGATAGGTATTCAATCTGCTTTTCGCGATTAAACATATAGTTTCCCGCATGAATGGCGGCTTTTTGAAGTGCTACATCTCTATTATAAGGTTGTTTGTGCTTCGTCTTGCCGGTAATCCTGTAATATTTTACGCCCGTAAATATCCTGATCCCATCCGGGTGAATATATGGTTTGATATAATCATAATCCAGGTCAAAGCCTATATCCCTGTAGAACTCTCTGTAGTCAAAATCGCCAGGATACCCCTCTTCAGCACTCCAGACCTGCTTTGAGGATTCGGGGTCTCTACCGTATGCAGCAATCCCGTAAGGTGTAAAAATAGGTGCATAGACACCATATATAGGAGTCGGTGTTCCATATAGTATCCCGTGTGTATCCAGAATAAAATATCTAATCTCCGCTTCAAACAGGTACCTCTCAACACCGTTGAAATACGCACATTCAGGAAGCCAGATACCCTTTGGATCTCTACCAAAACACTGCCTGTGATAATCCCTTGCAGTCATTATCTGACCCCTTATTGCCCAGGGATGCTCTTCCATAAGAGGTAAAAAGCCGTGAGTGGCACCGACTGTCAGTATGTCCAGATATCCAGCATCAGCAAATCGCCTGAACTGGGCAATTAGATCCCTGTGATATTTTTCTTCAAACAGATATCTCAACCTCTGAAAGCGGGTATGATAGAACCATGCAATGGAATTAAATTCTGGCTGATGTCTTGTCCTTTCAATCTCTTTACCCGTAAGTTCAATAAGCCTGTAAAGGTGTTTTAAGTATCTTGACCTTAAAAGCTCATCATTCATCATTGAGGCAAGTGAAGGAGATATTGTGATATTTAAATGAAATTGAACGCCATCCTGAGCAAGTCCTTCAAAGATTTCCAGAAGTGGTAGATAGGTTTCAGATATTGCCTCGTAAAACCAGTCCTCTTCCAGAAATTCATCATACTCTGGATGCCTTACAAAAGGCAGGTGGGCATGCAAGAGAATTGCTACATAACCCTTTTCGTCAAACACAAATTACCTCTCCTTTATTAGATTGTCAGATGAAAGATTCCATTTGAGGGACCTTCTGAGCCTTTCAAGGATCTCCTCTGACCCCTTAAGATATCTTCTCACGCCTTCGCCATCAGGACCCCAGAGTTCCTCTATAAGTACTGCACCTTCAGGAAGTGGAGAGATATAAGGGAATGGAAGTTCTGTACCCTCAGACTGCAGTCTGGATAGTAGATATGCAAGCTCTGAGATATCTTTCAGTCTTGGACCGAGTATCTCCTTGATTCTTGCAAGAGGCAGATCAAAGGGAATAGTTACAAATCTAACTTCTCCTGTGGATGTACTTGCAGGTGGCATTTTTATAGCCCGCGATCTAAGAATGGGTAAAAACCCTTGTTTGCTTTTTACTACTATCTCTACCACAAAATCTTTTTCAGGGGCATCTACAAATGCATACCAGTTTCTTGTCCCGTATGGTATTTCATAAAGCAGATATCTATTTGCATTCTCGCCGTCATATATAACATTGGTTACATCGTTTATTTTGATATACAATCTGTTGTCCAGACTCTGAGTAAGGTAGTGTTTTACAGTCTCTTTTGAGAGATCCCAGTAACAGAATATCCATTCAGGGTCTCTTGGAACTACATAGATGGTGTCAATATCATACGACTCAGGAAGTGTGCCCAGAGCCTCCTCGACAAACTTTCTTCTGGACATGTCTCCCATATCAAACTTGGAGGGCTCAACCTCTCCTGTGCCGTGTACAGGTTTGTCGAAAACCTGTTCAAGAACTATCCTTGTCGCTGATTCTTTCTTTTGCTTTTTTTCAGATTCAATGGGTTTTTTCTTCAATACCTGAATACTCTTCTTAATCCCCTTTGCGACCCTATCTATCTTTTCTACAGCCTTGCGACTCATTTCAATCTGTTGCTTCGCAATCTTCTTAGTCATCTCAACTCCACCTACCGCTGATTTTTTTACCTCATCTACTTTGTTATTCATTGAATTTATTATATTTACTATTTGCGACTTTGTAAGATTCTCTTTAATTTTTGAACCAAAACTGGATGCGATCTTTAAGAGTTCCTCTTTTGATTTTTTCAACAATTCAGATTTTGTAAGTATCTTTTTTTTCTTCTGAGGCATCACAACCTCCTTTTATGAGGTGGAAATACTAAGTCCACAAATTCAAAGAGTCAATACAAAAATTCAGGCAGGGTTGTCAGGTCTTTCATCTCTGATAAGTGCCAGAATAGAATGATGCGGCACAATGAGATATCTTGTCTGTTGAAAGTCAATCTCTACAGATGAATCCTTGAGAAAGATGGCGTAGTCTCCCTCCTGAGCCTGTAAGGGAATATATTTGATATCCTTGAGCTTTGCACCGCTTGAGAGTTCATATACCGATCCTGGATCATATACTGCATACCCGGGTCCTGTTTTTATTACCCTCCCGGAAAGTACCTTCTCCTTCTCCTTTACTGTTGGCGGTAGATACAATCCACCATCGGTCTTTAGATTCTCCTCATCTGGTTTAATAAGCACCTTGTCTCCAACAATAATTATATTTTTTTTCACATCCATAGCGAATTAAAGAAGTAATCACAATTTTAACAATTTTCAAGGTAAAAATAAAATTTGAGCAGATAAAAAATTTTTTTTCTCTAATGTTTTGTTTATCTTTAATGATCATTAATAAGATACTGATTTAATATGATAATATAAAATTACAACAAAAAATAAAGACAATCTGGTTTGAAGATGCGAATTAATTATACCTGACAGGTTGTTTAATAAGAATAAATTCTATGACTCCAGATTATTTTGTACAAAAGTAAGTTAAATGTATAGTTTACTAACAGATATAGTGAGCAGGTGTATCAAAATTTTCAAAAGAATTTTGCTTACTTATTGTCAGGATACTGAGTGTTAAAATACTAAAACAGATCAGTAGGCTGCTTTGAGGACGGATAATATCTCCTCAGGATCTGAGACTGCTCTGCCATTGTAGACTATTGCTCCATCGGTAAGAGCTATCTCTGCACACTCCATAAGTTCATTCTCAGGTACTTTTACATCTCTTAATCTTTTGGGTAGATTACAGCTTTCTGCAAGTTTGAGAACGGCATCGGATGCGAGCAATCCAAGTTCTTTATCCGACACACTCGCCTTTATACCAAGAGCCTCTGCAATCATTGCCTGCTCTTCAAACACTACTTCATTGTTGAACCTCATAACATGGGGTAAAACGATAGAGTTGGCAAGTCCGTGATGAATTCCGTATCTGGCACCGATTGTGTGGGCTATTGCATGTGCCAATCCCACCTGTGCATTTGAAAAGGCGATGCCTGCAATATTCGATGCGAGGAGTAACATACCTTTTTTCTGAATATCAGACACAAGAGTTGCCTCAACAATATTCTGCTTTACAAGCCTTATTGCGTGAAGTCCAAGCGCATCTGCTATGGGTTCTTTCTGAGGAGATGTGATTGCCTCAATAGCGTGAGTTAGCGCATCCATACCTGTTGCTGCTACGAGTTTTGCAGGGAGAGAACGCAGGAGTTCAGGATCCAGAATTGCGACATCTGGAATGATGTTATAGTCGCCAAAAAGGAGTTTTCTATGATTGTCCCAATCCTTAATCACTGCCACATAGGTAACTTCTGAACCTGTACCGCAGGTAGTAGGGATTGCTATATGTGGTGTCTGTTTCCTTGAGAGCATCTGAAAACCTTCATAATCAGAGATCTTCCCTCCCTCTTTTAGTAGTATTGCAATCCCCTTTGCCGTATCTATTGCCGAACCTCCTCCAAGTGAGACTATTGAATCTGCGCCCAGATCTCTGCCTATCTCTGCGCCTTTGTTGACAATGTGTAATCCACTATCAGGGACAGCCTCATCGTATACACCCACGCATTTATCTCCAAGATACTCTCTTACCCGTCTTGTCAGATCGGTATTCTTGCTCAAATCTTTATCTGTAACCAGAAGCGCCTTACTGCAACCAAGTGCGGAGAGTTCTACTGCTATATCCTTTACTATTCCCATCCCGTAGAGAATTTTTGTAGGGGAATAATAGATGAAATTTAGATCAGAATTGTATCCCATCTCTTACCTCATTCATCCAGAAATTTTGCGTCAATGCTGTTGGTTGCCTTTACAAGTTCCTGTGCTGCCTTTACAAATCTTACAATTGTGGGGAGATTTCCTTTTAGTTTTAGTTTCCCCTGCATCATGCCCTTAATTGGTTCAAGTTCTGCCTTGATGACTGCCTTCCACCTGTCATATTCACCCGTAATACAGAACGGAGCCTTATTTGCCTCCTCAGGAGTTACTATCCTTGCATCTCTGCATACACCCTTTTCCAGGTCCAGCCATATTCCTATATCCTTCTCCAGAACAGGTGGTTTTGCCTTACAGATGAGTGCTATTACTCCGTAGGTCCAGTCTTTACCCGCAACCTTGTAATCAGCACTTGCGTTGATCGCATCTTTGTACTTTGCTACCCATTCTTCTGATGGAAATGGTGTTGGCATCTTATACCTCCTCGTTAATTATTTTTTGCCTGAAAAATGAGCAATAAATCATTTTTTTTCAGGTAGATATTACTCTTATAGATTTTTTTATTGTTCAGGAAGATAAATCGATTTTTGGTTATTAAATATTTTTTTATCAGTTCAGATATTGTAATCCCCTGTACATCTAATTCCTTATCGAGGTGAATAGAATGATCATTGTAAATATTGTAAAAGAAGACCTTTGCCATTAAAAGTAAGAATATATTATATTTTTTTTTAATTCAAGGCGAAAATTGCTACGATGTGGTTTCAATTTTAAAATGTCACACTTAATTCCAGATTTAAAATGTCACATTT
>JBBISZ010000005.1:0-12024 GCA_037441045.1 Deltaproteobacteria bacterium
CGTATCTGGAGAATGTGTATCCCCTGCCTGTTCATCAGATGAGGAGTGTACACCAAAGAAGTGCGTGGCTGGAAAATGTGCAGACTTTACTGAGACACCTGATAAATGTGCAATTACATCAAGAGTCAGCGTTATCTATAAGGATCAGAAGATACAGCTCCACGCTATTGCTTACAAGAACAATACAATCATTCCATGGCAGACATTCAAATGGGCATCCTCATCAACCGATGCAGTCTCTGTTGATGAAAAGGGTGTAATAACCGGCGGAAGTACTGCAGGTGTTGCCAATATATCTGCAAAAGTAGGATCAATTGATTGTGAAAATCCACTCACTGTAAAGAATCTGCTTGCAACAAATAGCGGAAATGTAAGAGTTGTAGTACTTGATCAGAAGACACAGAAACCTGTGGAAAATGCTACGGTAGTAATCGGTGACAAGAATCCTGCAATCACAGATGCAACAGGACTTGTAGAGGTAGTATCAGAACCAGCAGATGTACATGTATTTCATGCAAATTACGCTTATGTATCAGTAATCGGTGCAAATAAGAGCGACTATGTAATCTACCTACCTCCAAAAGCTGACATCAGCAAGGCAGGTGGATTCAGAGGTAAATTTGATTTCTCACAACTCAAATATCATTCAATTGAACTCGGTATTGCCGGCTGCAGCGTTGCAGGAGATCTCCTGAACTTCAATCTTGACACAATTGTTGGAGAAATGCTGGTAGAACATATCAACCTGACCGAGCCTACAGCAGTTGATGAATGTATAGCACTCCCGAGCGGTCTGGTTGCAACAGCCAAGAAGTATGGCATCAACGACCTTATTCCGAAAAACTATAGAGTTGCCTGCGAAGAGGGCTTCAGATCAGCATGGGGTCTCGGTGGCGGTCTATCAGATTCAGAGATTACTGCACTGATTAATCTGCTCTCACCGATTATCTCAAGCGGAAATGACCTGAATATTGGACAGCTGCTCGCATCTATTCTACCACTCTTTAATAAATTCAGTCATGGTTCTGCATCCGCTCTCAAGGTTGAAGCCATCCCCACAATCGACACACCAATGGGCGAAGGCAAATGCAGTTCCCAGCCAATCTCTGACAAACCAAAAATACCCGACTTTGACAAGTTCCCACAGATCAATATGACGCTTACTATGAAGCTGCTTGTTAAGAGTATCTTCACAATGCCAGAATTGCCAAAACTACAGGGCAATTTTATGGGTGGTGTAGTCGGTCTCGGCGCGATGCTCGTACCTGAAATCGGCGTGGTTCCTATGGGACTCACAGCCGGTACAGATACAGATGATCCAAAAGTCGCTGGCGATGGAAAGATCAACAAACCACAGAACAACCCCGACAATCTAACCGATGGCCAGATGATGCTCAGGATTGCACCTGCATACAATGGATTTGAAACCAATCCTTATGTGTTTGCATTCCTTGCAATTGATTTCAACAACTTTGGTGGTGGAACAGCAAATGCGATCACCGCTATTATTAAGACTGACACCAAGGTAGCCAAGACCTACGACATATCCTCTGAAAAATTTATGGCATTCCCTGAGGGTGCATACTTTGACAGGGCAAATAAGAAAATCAAGGGAGTAGAAGTAAGTGAGGCATCATTCTACAGATATGCAGTTGAAACTGATAACGGCAATGGCTGGCTGATCTATCTTTCACCTTCAAAGGTTGCAGAAGAGCTAACACTCCCTGCAATTCCAAACGGATTCGGCGCGGTAAAAGTTGATTCAGATCTGACAATCCACTCTATCAAATTGATCGGAGGTGTTACTTTTGATGATATAGTAATGGCTGGTGGAAAAGGCTCAATGGCAGATCTTATGACACCTGTGGTAAAATTCTCATCTCTATCCTGCCTGAAGAAGATTGCCCCAGAGGATCCGAACTACCAGAAAGACTGCGGTGGTGATACAAAGAAGCCCGCCTGCAATCCCGCATGTGAACTCAAATAGCAATAGCAATATAGCGGCTTAAACAATTAAGGAGGCACTCTTTTTGAGTGCCTCTTTTTTTTACCTCACTCCTGATTCAAGTATCTAAAACAAATTATTTTTTTACCAGGAAAACATAATTCAATTTCTATATATAACTCAGGAGAATTACCATTTTAGCAATTGAAAAATACAATATTTGTGGTATATAAATCCTGCTATGAAGAAAGATATCATCGCAATGGTCCTTGCAGGTGGCAGGGTGGATGAACTCTCAGTTCTAACACTTAAGAGACCAAAGGCGGCACTCCCTATCTGGGGTATATACAGGATAATTGATTTTGCCCTCTCAAATCTTATGAACAGCGGAATAGATATTGTAGGTGTATTATCCCAATACAAACCATACTCTTTGATAAGTCATATTCAGAATGGCTCACACTGGGACTTTATAGGTAGAGGTAGAGAGATCAGAATTTTAAGCCCTTTTAAGGGAAATTCAGATTCAGACTGGTACAAGGGTACTGCAGACGCTATTTATCAGAACCTCAACTTTATTGACCATTTTGATTGTGAGGATGTCATAATCTTATCTGGAGACCATATCTACTCAATGGATTATCGCAGGGTTCTCAGATTTCACAGAGAGAGGGATGCAGATCTTACCATAGTATTCAAACAAATTCCAATGAGTGAGGCACACAGATTTGGAATCGCCGAACTCAATAGTGATCAACAGGTTATCAGGTATGAAGAAAAGCCTGCCTCTCCTTTTAGTTCTTATGCCTCTCTTACAATCTACATTTTCAAAAAGGAAGTATTAAAAAGGCTTGTAATTTACAACTCTCAACACGGAAAGTCATATCAAATCTACAATGAGATAATACCATATATGCTGCAAAATAATTTCAGAGTCTTCGGATATACTTTTGACGGATACTGGCAGTACGCCCGCACAATAAGAGAATATTACAATACAAATTTCGATCTCTTAAACAGGGACAATCTTACAATACTCGAAAGTATGAACATAAGAACCAATAATGGATTCTTTGAATATTCAGATGTTCCTCCAACTTTTATTTCAAATAAGAGTAATATCGAAAATTCAATAATATCTTCTGGCGTCAGGGTATACGGCAATGTAATAAACTCAATAATCTCTCCGGATGTTGTAATTGAACAGGGTGTTAATATTAAAAATAGTATTATTTTTAGTTCTACTATCGTAAAGGAAGGTTGCCAGATCTCAAACTGCATAATTGATAAAAATGTAATTATAAATCCCGGATGTCAGATAGGAGATACTGATTCTTTAAGTGAACCACAGATAACACTGATAGGTAAAGGCACAGAAATCCCTGCAAATACAACAATAGAAAAAGGGTGTATTATCCCTCCTGATTTGAAAAAAGAAGATTTTTCAGAAAAAATTATCCCTGCGAATACAGAATTTATGAGGAGATCTTTATGAGAGATTCACGGGATACACTTGTTATGCTACTTGCAGGTGGAGTCGGCTCCCGTCTGAGCATACTGGCTACCAAAAGGGCAAAACCAGCGGTCCCCTTTGGCGGAATGTATAGAATAATTGATTTTACACTCAGTAACATAATGCATTCTTATCTTGAGATGGTAGGGGTCCTCACACAATATAAGCCCCTCTCTCTGATGGATCACATTGGAAACGGAGAATGCTGGAATCTATATGGCAGGAAGAGAGGCATAAAGATACTTCCACCTCATACAGGGGAGGCTGATTCAGACTGGTACAAGGGTACTGCAGATGCTATTTATCAGAATATCCCATTTATGGACAATTTTAAACCGCAGAAGGTGCTTATACTGTCAGGAGATCATATTTACAAAATGGATTATGAAGCCATGATCCATTTTCACGAGAAGAAGAATGCTGTACTTACCATCGCAGCCATGCCAGTCCCGATCGAAGAGGCTCACAGATTTGGTGTTATGGTTACAAACGATTCAGATGAAATAATTGAATTTCAGGAGAAGGTAAAAAATCCAAAATCCAACCTTGCATCCATGGGGATCTACGTCTTTGACTATAAGGTTCTCTGTGAGGAATTGAGAAATATAGTTGGTACCAAAAAAGGATTTGATTTTGGAAAAGATATTATTCCATCTATGTTAAACAGATACAAACTTGTCTCATTTAAGTTTGATAATTACTGGAGAGACGTGGGCACAATCGAGTCCTTTCATAGTGCAAATATGGACTGCCTTAAGGCTGATTCAGGACTCAACCTATACGAATGGAATATATGCACCAACCTTAAAGAAGATGGAATTGGAGACAAACCCCCTTCAGCATTTGGACAATATTCCCGAACCTCAAACTCTCTTATCTCTCGGGGTTGTCATATAGATGGTGAAGTATATAATTCCATACTCTCTCCAGGCGTCAAAATTATGCGAGGTGCAAAGGTCTATGATTCTGTAATCTTTTCTAATTCAGTAATCGAATCAGGGACGATAGTAAATAAAGTTATAATAGACAAGAACGTACAGATAGGTTCAGACTGCATGATTGGACAGGGAGAGGATATTCCAAATATTATTTCACCCTCCCATCTATCCTGCGGGATAACAGTCATTGGAAAAAACGTCATTATCCCTGACCAGACAACAATAGGAAAAAACTGTATTATCCACCCTGATGTCGTTGTTAACAACAATATCAGCGGTGCTGTTATCAAGTCGGGAGAAACAATTAATTTTTCTTGACTAAATAGTTGAATGATAAGTATTATACTCTGGCGTTGTAATTTAAGGAGTTTTTGATGAAAAAATTTTTTGTTCTATTTGTTCTATTTGTTTTACTGTTTGTTATTTATTCCTGCGGACATGATAGAGTAAACCCCTGTGATCCCAAGAGCGACAATTACAACTTTGACAGATCCACCTTCCAGAAATATTCAGATATGGCATGGATCAAGATACCCCGAGGGAACACCTGTGGATTTTTAATTGATAAGTTTGAAAATTCTCTTGCAGATTCTTCCAGCGAAGCCCCAGGGATTGACATGAACAGGGCTTCAAAATCAGTCGCGAGTCTAATACCAGCAAGTTGCATTACATTCGAAAAGGCAAAGGAACTTTGTGAAAAAGCAGATAAAAGAATATGCAAAAAGAGTGAATGGCTTACGGCCTGCAAGGGCGGATTCTATGGCGACCCAACAAGTAAAAAACTATCAGAAGATCAGGACTATGGTGTATATTTTCATGAATATAAGTTTCCATATACCAGCGCATCAGCAACAAAATTAAAACCTGTACCAGAAAAGTACATAGCAGGTGTTTGTAATGATCTTACTTATGCAAAGACAAAGAATCAATACAACCCCTCCGATACTACCTCAATTGCCTGCGAAAAAGGAGATAAACGAAAGATATTCTCAACCCCCGCAGGCTCTCTTTATGGAGAGGGTGGTCTACCCGGATGCTGGGCATCCAGGACATTTACGATCAATTCAGAGATATCCGGTGTTGCACCAGGTACATACTCCTATATTGATATATTTGATCAGGACTCCACATACCTGGGCATATTTGACATGTCAGGAAATCTATACGAATGGGTTGAGGATGATGAGGGGAAAGGAGTTGCAATAGGTGGAAGTTTTAATTCTGATAAAGAATCTCAATTGATATGTGACGAATCTGCAATTGATAAAAGTAAAGATCCAAACAAGGCATATCCAGATGTTGGATTCAGATGTTGTAGAGACATTGACAAATAAATAGGGAGAGGAATTATTATGAAGAGAATAGTAATACTTTTATCTATCTCAATAGTTTTTTCAGCCAATCTATATGGACAGATAATTCAGGGAGCAACTGGCAATATTAACATTCAATCTGAGCCAAAGGGGGCAGAGGTCTATCTGGATGGGAACTTTATGGGAAATTCCCCTATTTCATTAAAAGAGATTGATGCGGGAGAACATATCATAAAACTTACAAAACAGGGTTATTTTGATGCTGAGACATCCATTACCCTCAATCCCAAAGAAAACAGGAATGTCAAAATAATTCTTGAAGAGACAGCAGAGACCAGAGAAAAGAGATTGAAATACCAGAGTGCTCTGGATAGATATGAGGCAAGCATGGAGGAATATAGACAGATTTCAAAACCCAAAAAAATATGGGGTTTTTCCCTCCTGGGAGCCGGTGTTGCAACAGGTATAGCTGCAACAATATTTTATATAAAAGGGTTGAGCGATGCATCAAATGCATACGATAACTATAATAATTCAGTTGTCTTTGAAGATATTAATTCAAATTTTAACAGAGTAAAAGATGGCGAATCCCTTGTCACCATAGGACACGTTATGACCGGTATCACCGCTGTCCTCATTGGGACAAGTTTATACCAATTCTTTACAATACCGACAAAACCTGTAGAGCCAAAACCTTTTACATTTGAGACTATCCCTGTCATAAATAAAGACAGACTGGTATTGAATTTTTCAACCACATTTTAATTTTAGACCAATTATTATATTATTTACCACAATAGCCGTTTCACCTTCATGATATAACATGATATGATATAATAATATTATTATTTTCAGTCATTATAGGTGGATTCTTATAACTGGATTATCTAAAGGATTTTTAGTATTCTATGATGAAATTATATTTAGACCAAGAATGGAGAAAAAATTTTCCAAACTGCTTAATGATATAAAAGTTCAAAAAGAATTTCTCATATAACGGAGATGAGATTGATAACCGATTGAGTTCAAATACCAAAAATAATGAAAAATGTAATATATATATATTTTATGAATAAAGACTATTGGATTAATAATATTTCATACGAAGTGTCCCGAGATCTATGGATTCACCTTTATATCAAATTAGTCTTTTATATAAAGATGATGAAGAGATTATCATCTCTAAATGATAATCAAGAGTTTACTTAAAATCCTTCTTCTCAAAGATAAGAACGGCCGCAACAAGCAAAAGGAATGAATAGAGAATTGCATAACAACTTACCCAGAAAATATAATTTGAATCTGCAGTTATCTGATATACTATATTTGATTTTATATTTAAAAGTTCCAGATCAGGCAGGACATAATAAATAGCATTTATCAGGAATTTGAACATCTCGTTTCCTGATTTCTGAGACCAGAATTTGAGATCAGAGAGGAGATGACCGATAAACCAGAGAGTCAAAGAGAATGCGGCACTCATTATTGGCGTTGAAAATGTAGAGAAGAAAATCGCAAATGCAGATATAATCATAAATTCAAGTATCAGAAAATAGAATGCCTGAACAATTCCCAGGTATGGAACATCATACCTCACATAATACTTAAGTATCAAAAGGAGTATTATAAGCATCAATATAACATTTATAAAAATTGTCAGAATTAGTCCCAGATACTTACTCAGAATAAATTCATATCTCTTTATCGGTTTGGATACTATAGTATATACCGTTTTTCTATCTATCTCACGGGCAACAAGATTAATCCCAAGGAAAATCGCCATTAAATTCCCAAAAAGAGAGATAGATCCCATACCAATATCTACAGTAATCTTCATCCATTGACCGATAGTTAGCTGCACAAGTATCATTGTGCTTACAATAATAAGAACAGAAAATAATAATACCCCGATAAGTATTTTGTTTCTTATACTCTCTTTGAATGTATTGAGTGCAATATATATCAGTCTCATCTATTTATTTATCTCTTTTATAAAGAGATCCTCAAGAGTCTTTCTCTTTGGCACAATTGATATTACTTCACCCTTATATGTTCTTATCATATCCACCGTTCGGGATATATCCGTCTTATTAATCACAATATAACTCGTCTCTTCAACATCCTTAATAGGTAGCCCAATCTTTTTTAACTCATCACGAATCTGTTTGTCAGCCACCTTAAAGGTTATCTCAACCTCGTTATAATCAATAGATAGTAATTCATTCAATGATGCCTCTTTCCTTATTTCTCCTTTTATTATTATAGCCACCTTGTCACAAATCATTTCAACATCAGATAGAATATGGGTTGAAAAGAATACAGTCTTTCCACTCTTTTTTAATGCCAGAATTAGATCCCTTATCTCCCTTCTACCGATTGGATCCAGACCTGACATTGGTTCATCAAGAACGAGAAACTTTGGATCATTGATCAAAGCCTGAGCAAGTCCAATTCTCTGAAGCATCCCTTTGGAAAATTTCCTAAGTTGAAGAGATTCTCTTCCACCCAATCCGACCATATCAAGAAGTATTGGCACTCTCCTCTTTAATTCTACACTGCCAATATTAAAGAGCCTGCCATAAAAATTCATAAACTCATAAGCAGTTAGATATTCATAGAAATATGGCTGTTCAGGGGCGTATCCTATATATTTTCTTGTGCTTATATCTCTAAAATCCTTTCCGAGTATAGAGACACTGCCTGAGTCAGGAAATATCAGTCCAAGAATGGTCTTTATTGTAGTAGTCTTACCTGCTCCATTGGGGCCCAGAAAACCGTAAATTTCATTTTCTCTTACAGTGAGAGATACATTATTGAGTGCAAGCGTCTTCTTGAGCCAGAAACCTGTCCTGAAGCTCTTCGATAGATTCCTTATTTCAAGAACGGCTTCCATAATCTGATTTTATTGAGATTTTTACCTCGCCTGCCTTTGAGTTGATTATCAACGACATTCAAGCAGATTACAATTTTGCTGCGAGTTTATTATTGGTTTCTCTTAATCTCTTGCTCATAACACGGGCAATATTAATTACAACCATTGTAAAACCATTTCGATATATTTTGGCAAAAGAATGCAGATTTTCAGATGTAAGTATCAAAGCCTTTACATCTGTCTTGGCTCTTGCTGTTGCAGATCTCATCTCTTTATCAATGAGCGACATCTCACCGAAGAATTCATTTGCTTTTAAGACTGCAATAGGTTTAAGATTACCTTCCACATCCTTCCTCAGTATCTCCACTTCTCCTTCAATAATTACAAACAGGGAATTTCCTGGTTCTGCCTCGTAGAAGATAATATCTCCCACCTTGTACTCTTTTATCTGAGATATCTCAGCCAGATATTCAAATTCTTCAGGTAATAGATTCTCAAACAGAACTGATTTTTGTAGAACCTCTAACTTTTCCATCAGTCTCCTCCTGACAAGAAAAAACCTATATATATCTATGTGGATAAGCCATGTCTGCCCTTTAAGAAGAAATCATCTATTCTTCTATCCTCTTCATCGCTTATTCTTTTCTCACCGGGCAAAGGCTCAATAAAGGTTACGCCCTTCGTCCTGTCTACCTGATAAATATTCAACGCCCTTATCTCCACATTGTAATTTTCAAGATCATTAATAAGCGGTACACAATAGATAAGTTGTGCATTCTCTTTTTGCTGCCAGTATAAGAATTCATCCTCAGCGATACACTCAAACTTCTCCCTTGCAAGTCTCAAAAGTTCTTCAATATATTGTTCTGCCTTCTCCTTATCTGAATTCTTCTGCTCTATATCAGACCTTATATCGGATGCCCTTCTCTTGTCGTAATTGCTCTCTTTTAAAAACTGCTCAGCATCTCTCTTAAATTTTCGAGATTTCGCCTGTGCCTCTGCAACTTTAAGATTATACTCAATGGAAGTTGCCCAGATCCTCTCTACATCTTCCCAGAGTTTCTTTTTCTTCGCAGCCTCTCTCTCGTACAACTCCCCTACTTTATTATATTCTTTATTAAGAGCCTCCATCTCCTGCTCTTTATTCTTCAGAGTCGTTCTTAGATTCATTACCTCCTGTCTATCAGAGGCCGAAGAGAGTTTTTGTCTTATCATCTCAACTTCCTGCCTTACACTCTCTAACTGATGATCAAGTGCCCCAACCTTAAACCATAGTTCAGATACCTCAACCCTCTTACTCTCAAATCTGGCAACTGCCTCATAAGACTTGTTGTCCAGATCACTCGCCTCGGCGAGCCACCTGGCAGCCATAGCATCCATCTGAGAACTCTCTTCTATTCTATCCAGTGCTCTCTTCTGCACAAGATTTGCCCTGAATTCATGTAGGTTTTCCTGAGCCATCAATTCATCAATATTTGATATGAGATGAGAGATCTCTATCTTCTTTTCATTATATCTGGACCACCACTCCTTAAAATCCTGTGAATCCAGAAGGCTTCTTAATTCTTTTAAATATTTAGCTTTCATACCTTATGTCTTAACAAATACAAATGGCACTGAGACTGTAACAGATCCTTCATCCGGTTTCGGGAATATCCATCTTCTAATTCTGCTAAGAATACAATCAGATACCTCAGGATTACCCATATTGTCTGATTCTATCCTCACATCAGAGACTTTACCATCTTCTCCAATTGTAAATCTTACAACAATCTTTCCTGAAAGATTGGGGTTTCTACGAAGTTCTCTCTCATAACAATCCTGCAAAGCCTTTTGCTTACTCTTAATTATCGCATTAATCTTTGCCTGATCCATCTTGCCATCCACTTCAGCATTGATACCTGTAATCTTCCCCGAAATAGATACTGTCTTAATCTTTTCACCTGTACCACCTCCAACCTGACCTACCTCAGCCTTCGTAGCAAGATCTCCAATTGAGGCAGTCCCGCCTGAACCACCTGCCCCGAGTCTGGTCCCCTGCCCCTCTTCTGTTGCAATACCTACACTACCTATCTGATTTAATGAATCTTCAAGTTTTCCACCCCTACCGCCACCTTTTAAGACATCGGCTAAGGCTGAATCACCCTCTCCATCACTCAATGAACCAATAACTTTCAAGATACCAGTTCCCATAACCTTATTCTTGACTTCTTCCGCTGACTGTCTACCCATTCCCTTTGCCTGTCCTGCCTTACTATCGCCTGTCCCGGAAGACTTGGAGGCAGACTTCTTGATCTCAGCCTTTTTCGTCTCCTTGCCAGCCCCATCTTCGGTCTTTTCAGTCTTCTTCTTGATCTCCTTTTCAGGCATAATCATTTTTACAAATCTATCTGGAATATCATTTATCGTTGGCTCTTTGGGAGGCTCTGCGAAATATCTCACACCAAAGACAAACCCAAAATGCAAGACAAATGATGCCATAAAGATTGCCATAAATGGTTTGTCCATCTTCTTGAGCCAGTATCCTTTTGCGATCTCAGGAATCTGGGGCTTTGGCGGCTCAGGTGGTGGAGGAATAAACTGGAATAGAACTATCACATCCTCAACATCAAGTCTCCCCTTTGAATCTATATCAAGTGGATAATAATACTCATTACCTTTTTTCTGGCAGGTATTCTGAGCTTTTATCGATTGCAGATTGAATTCTGCGTTCTTAACAATGACCTGCCCTGTCTGCCTGTCTGTAAAAACAAGATTGTACTGCCTGTTCTTTGCAGTAAATATCTTGATCTCTTTAGGGAGTTTCTGAGATTCGGAAATACAGAAAGTGCATCGCTTGTCCGTCCCTATTGTAATATCGGAGGGCTCCTTAACGATTTTCTCGCTAATTATTTTGCCATTAAGAATAATTCCGATTCTAAGAACTTTTATGTTTTGAGTATTGGTCATATCTTATCCTCTTACTCGGGATTTTTTAATACAACAAACTTAAAATTTCCAAATTGAGCCTGTCCTGCAGTATATAGAACCTCTGAGACAACACGAAAAGGTATATCCTTATCTCCCATAATCAGAACAAGCCCTTTAAACTGCTGTGCTGAATTATATGCCGCAATCTCCTCCTGCTTCTGCCTCTCAGAATCAAGTGCACTATATAGATTCTGAATCATATACTGTTCTTCGCTCTTACCCTCTTTACAGTTTGGATCTACCTTGCCATTTATAATTTTACAAACTTCCTTATCATTTACCAGAATTGAGTTCTTAGAAATAGCTAGTGGAACTGCTGCTTCGGGTTTTAATCTTGTTGTAGAAAATGGCATTGAAAGATCACTCTGAGGAGTTATGTTTGCGGGGTCAGACGAATAACTCTTTAGTAGATAGACCAGAATGATTGTCATCATATCCATCATGGCAGTAATATTTAGAGGATATTCATGTTC
>JBBISZ010000005.1:12034-12414 GCA_037441045.1 Deltaproteobacteria bacterium
CATTCTACTTTTTTTCTGCTTTCTCGGTGGAGGACCAGAGATCTCCGTATTGTTACTTTGAGGAATATTCTTCTCGTTTACCGAGTCCATAATAATCTCCTGTTGGATTAAAGACCTGCTGCAAATACTACATCATAAAATAGTTGCGTTGGGTTATTACTTTCATCTCGCTCAAATGGATTCTCTCTCGCCGCATCCATAACATTTACAAGTACCTCATATCTAATGTTTTCTTCTGCTGACAGATTGATCTTCGTCTCGTCAGGGAAAAGCTTCTTTGCAGCGAATTCGCGAGCCCGAGGCGAACAGAGGATCTGGTTGACATGGATGGCGTGGGTATGGCCCACGAAATGGATGTCGGGAAGGCTCAAGAGGTAGGC
>JBBISZ010000005.1:12424-19594 GCA_037441045.1 Deltaproteobacteria bacterium
CATAATCATAACAGGGAGCCGATTCCTTTCTTTTCATAGCCAGGCATTTATTTGGATCATTAACTTTGGGAATTGTGGGTCCTCTTGCCTTTGCCTCATCACTTGAGTCTACACCAGGAAGAACTCCGCCGGTCGCTGCTATGGTAAACCCCTTATCTGTAATAAATACAGAAAGATTCAGTGGTGGTTTTTCCTGTTTGTTCCCTGAGCCAGAAGACGAACCACTTCCATATTTTGGTGCAGATACATTTATCACTCCCATCTGAGTTACCGTAGTGGTCAAGAGCAAGAACATTATGATGTTTGTCACAATATCAAGGTAAGGAACAAGGTTTAATTCCTTTGGATCGTTATTCTCAATATTACTTCTCTGAGAAGGTTTTCTTGCCATTTAATTACTCCATTATCGTACTATTGCTGAGTTGAAGTTCTATCCAGAGGATTTATATCTCCTTTATTCCTGAGGTAAAGCATATTGATCAATTTTACAGAGTACTGATCAAGTTCATCAATGATCTTTCTTGTAGTATTTGAGAGAAACAGGTGGGCAATAATACAGGTAACAGCTATTGATAGTCCAAATGCTGTATTGTTCATTGCCTCAGAAATACCTTTTGAGAGAATCATCGCCTTCTGATCTGCAGATGCAAGAGCCACCGCGCCAAATGCTCTAATTAGACCTGTAACCGTTCCAAGCAGTCCAATCAATGTCGCTATATTTGCGATATGCTGTAAATTATCAGTTCTCTTCTTAAGGCCCGGGAGAACATCCAGAATCGCCTCTTCAACTGCTGATTGAATCTCTATCTCGTTCTTGTTTGCACGAGTAAGGCCTGCCCTTATCACCCTCGGAAGAGCCGCTGTAGGTGCAGCGTTACAGAGTTTGATAGCTCTATCCACCTGATTTTGCATCACCAGCTTCTGTACCTGCTCCATAAACGCTTCTCCATTGATATTGTACTTGAATACAAGGAATATTATTCGCTCTACTATTATTGCGATGGTAGCAACAGAAGTAACCAGATTTACGTACATAAAAAATCCACCTTCTTCAAAAAACGCTTTTACTGAACTAAACATACCTAAATATCCTCCTTAAAATTAACTTGATTATTCTTTATCAACTACCTTTTCTATATTATCAATAAACGATTCTGTTACAATCATATCTTCCATAGTAAATTTTGAACGAGGGAGAAAGAAGACTGCCTGTGGTTTTTTTACCTCACCTTTAATTTCTACATCTTTTAATCTCACAACATTTTCAACCTTCTTTGATGAACTCTTCTTTTCCTTTGAAGCATCTTTGCTATCCTTGCTGGCAGCTATTATTATCACTGCTACAATAAGAATCATTATCAGTTTTAACAACTTATTCATCATCAATCTTATCTCCCGATTTGGCGGGAATTAATTTATCAGATTCATTCTTCTTTTGCAAGTTTTTATTTGGGGATTCTTCTTCATCATCTATTTTCCCTGTATTTGATTTTGCCCTCTCCTCCAGTTCCTTCTTCTTTCTAGCTACCTCTTCCGCTTTCTTCTTAGCCTCCTCTTCTTCTTTCTTCTTTAATTCAACCTGCCTTTTCTCCTCTTCAGCCTTCTTTGCAGCCATTTCAGCCTCTTTCTTTTTCTGTTCCTCTTCTTTTGCCTTTTTTTCAGCCTCTCTCTTTTTGAAAATCTCTTCTATCTCTTTGAGCCTTTCCTTTGCCTTTTCACTATCCTGAACATAACTCAAAGCCTCTGTATAGAGGGTCTGAGCAGTCTCATAATCCTTCTTTTTAAATGCAGCATCTGCTTTTATTATAACGGCATTATATTTTTTTTCATTTGCAGCTCGCAACTTTGCTTCTTCCTTTGCCTTCTTTTTAGCCTCTTCTTCTGCCTTCTTTTTAGCCTCTTTTTCCGCTTTTGTATTCTGTTCTATAGTCTGTAACCTTTCCCTTGCAAGCTTATCATCAGGCAGAAGCTTTATACAATCCGTAAATAACGCCTTTGCCTCCTCCCACTTTTTATTGTTGAATGCTGCCTCTGCTTTTGGCAGAATCTCCTTATATTTTGCCTCAGCCTCGGCACGTTTTTTCGCCTCCTCCTCCTGTTTCAATTTTCTCCTCTTCTCTCGCTCAATATCGTCCTTTTTGTTTTTGAGCTTCTTCTCTGCCTCAACAATATATTTAGCTACCTTCTTTCCCTCTTCAGATTCAACTTCTATATGAGAAAGATAATTTTTTAAGTATTTTGCAGCATCTGTAAGTCTGGAAATTGTATCTCTGCCTTCAAATTCCCTGTCCATATCCAGATATAGAATGCCCAGATTAAACAAAGTTTGATATAAATTTGGCTTTTCTTTTAATAGTTCGAAATAAATCTTTTCTGCCTCTTCATACAGTTTTTCACCTCTCAGGGCATTCGCAAGATTAAGTTTTGCCTCATAAAATCTGGCATTATACCTGAGGGCAACCCTGAATTCCTGAATAGCAGCCCTATAGTCCTCCGCCTGTGAGTATAAAACTCCAAGATTATTGTGTACCTCTGGAAGGTCGTATCTCAATGCCACGGCCTTTTTTAGCATCTCAATAGCGGCGGGAAGGTTTTTATTTTCCTTGTAGATAAACGAGTATTCAATATAAATCTTTTCATTATTAGCATTTACCTCTCTGGCATTATCAAGAATGTTCTGGGCAAGTTCAAACTTCTTATCTTTTATATATGTTCGCGCCAATAAGACCATAGTCTCCGTATTTTTCTCATCCACCTTGAGCGTCTTCATGGCGTTTTTTCTAGCTTCTTCAATTCTATTTGTGCTTAAGTATAAAGTTGTAAGTGCATTTTTAAGTCGGCTGGATCTCTTAAATTTATTTATCTGATCTGTAATAAATCTCTCTGCATCCTGTGACCTATTTAGTTTCAGGTAAAGCATTGTAAGATTTTCTGCTGATAGAAAATAGTCGGGTTTGACCTTAAGTGCCTGAAGATAATACTTTTCTGCAGAGGCAAAATCCCCCTTCCATTCGGAAATAAGAGCCATATTATAATAAGCCTTATACAATTTTGGATCAACCTGAGATGCAGCCTCAAACATTTTTATTGCCTCATCAGGCTTTATGTACGCAATCTTAATTGCCTCATTAAAAATCCCGATAGCCCGCTGATCAAACTCAACCTTCTCCTCCTCATCCTCAACCTTCTTACCAACCGCCTCCAGATTTGGTCCTGTCTCCTCCTCCTCTATCTTCTGTGATTCCTCAGCCTTAACCCCTTCCTGTACCTGCTCCTGTTTTTCAGATGCCTTTTCTTCCTGTTTGACCTCCTGAACCGGCTGGACAGCAACCTCCTCCTTCTTCTTTGATGTAGCAGATGAGAAAATAAAAACTGCACCTACAAGAAAAAGAATGCCAATCAAATAAGAAGTATATTTGTGAGTACTATTCTTCATCAATCTTTCCCGTATCCTTTTTGGGTTCGCTCTGAGGCTTTTTCGGCTCCTCCTTCTTCTCCTCCTGAGGTTTGCTCTTTTTATCGGTCTCCTCATCCGAATCCACCTTGCTCCCTGACTCCTTCTTCGCCTCCTTCTTCGAATCCTGTGAACCGTCAGGTACAGTCTTTTTCGGTGGCTTCTCCTCTATCTTCTCAACTGGCTTAATTGCCTCATCTCTCAACATTTCAATAGGAGTGATCTTATCAAATGAATTCATTGCTATAAAATCTTCAGTGACGATATTGATAGGATCCTTCATCAGTGGATACTTATTGGGAGAGAGCTTGTTGAGACTCTCTAAAGTCTTCTTTGTCCATTCATTTACCACCTTCAATTCAATAGCCTTCTTCCTCGCCTTCTCATATAATGCTATTGCTGCATCTTCAATAGGTGCTGCAAATTCTGCAAGAGACGATTTATATACAATCTGCTCCTCTTCCGTCTTCAATTCCTTGGGTATTGGTGCCTCATAAAAAGATTCAGCAAATCTCTGTTTTGCATAGCCTATCTTATACATAGCGGCAAGAATCCATTCCCCAACTAAATACTTGGCAATATTTGCATAAGCCTCTTCAACTTTGAGGTTCCACTTTGCCTTTTCATTGAGTTGTTCTTTGAGTTTCTTTGTATTTTGAGTACCTCCTATCTTTATCTTTTCATACTTTTCAAACAATTCTTCAGCCTTCATAAATTCGCACTTGGCAACCAGATAAGCGGGCTTGTTATTTCCTGGTGGCAATTTTCTCTTCTCAAACTCCGAAATAGTCCTGTCGTAATATTGTTTTGCGAGCTTAATATTCTTCATCTTTTCGTAGGTCTCACCAATCTTAAATGTGAGTTCTACAATTGTACCGCCCTGTTTGGGATCTTTATAGTATTTATTTATAAACTTTTCAGCGGTCTTAATCATATTATTGTAGTCTTTTGCCTTTTCATATGCGATTATGGATTTGTAGAATGTATAAGGCGCCTTCTCATGATTGGGGAACATCTCTGCAAATCTCAAGTACTGCTTTGCAGCCTCCTCATACCTCTGCAAATTCTCAAGGGCATTTGCAGCGTTATACAAAGCAGGGGCACGATTCTTTGATTCGGGATATTTTTCCACAAGCATAAAATAGTTATTTATAGCCTCTTCAAACTTAAATCCATTCTCCTGATTGTAAGCCACCTTAAAGAGTGCCTCGTCAGCAAATGAAGATTTTGGATACTCTTTAAATATTCTTTCTTAGACTGTGGCTGCTGATTCAAATCTACGTGACATCTCAAACGAATATGCTGCATTCTGAAGAGCCTTATCCGCATACTCGTGTTTTGGTTTCTTGTTCACAAATTTAATTAACTCGGCTGCTGCCTCCTCATATTTTTTAGCATTAAATAAATCCATTGCGTGCTGGAAGAGCGCACCGCCTTCCAGAATATTCATCTCTTCGTTGAACTTTTCATCACCAAAACCCCTCTTCTGATAATCCTCGGTCACCTTTGCAAGATTTATCCAATCTTTATTAACCAGATATGTCTGGGCGATAAGACGCGCAGCAATCTTTGCACGCTCACTTTTTGGATATTTATCAATTATGAAGCCGAGCCTCTCCCTCGCCTCATCAATATGAAACCTCTGATAATAAACAAGAGCAAGGGTAAACTGATAATCAGGGACCTTCTCATAATCAGGGTAATTTTTTATAACATATTCAATTGCTGCAATATATTTTTTCCTCAGTTCATCTATTGGGAGAGGCTTTAATTGGGATGGATCCTTAATATCTTTTGCCTGCCATGTCACATACTCCTCAATCTTCTTTTCCTTGATGAGACGATTTATCTCGTCTTCGTATGCCACAGGTACATATATTGCAGACTCTTTTTTATATTGGGTGCCAGCGGGAGAATCTCTTACATTTTCATACTCCCTTGCGGCATCCAGAAATCTCAATGAGTAATAGAGGGCATCAGCATAATAATAATTCATCTCGTAAGCCTCTTTTGAATTCTTAAACATCTTTAGATATTCTGCATATGCATCTGCCGCCTTCTTAAAATACTCAATTGCCTGTTCCTGCTTGCCTGCATTTTTGTAAAATTGTGCCTGCTGATGGATATATATGGCTGCGGTATAAAGTGCCTTTTCAATGAGCGCATTTGCATTTGCTCTGGCGTCAGGGTCATCCTTATTCCTTTTATACCATTCGGAATTCTCAGAATAATTCTTTACCAGAACCATCCTTTCTTTTGAAGCACTCTCATTATCCTTTTCACCTATCAGGTAACTATTAATTATCTTTTCCTGAATGAGCGGCGCCTGAGGAGAATAAGGTTCAAGTTCAAGGTAATGTTTATAAGCCTCTATTGCAGACATAAAATTGGATTTACCTTCAAGGACAAGTCCTGGAGTCTGATAGCATAGATCTCCCATTTCAAGGAAGACCTCCTTTTCATACGGAGGGTTCTTTCTGGTCTTAAAGAATTCTATCAACTTACTAACGCCAGCATTACTCCAGTGGTCATCAGCAAATGAAATGGCAATATACTTGATTGACTCCGGCCTCATCTCTGACTGTAGTTTAGAATCAGTCCCCTTACGAGAATCATAATACTCAATCAGATCGGCAAAGAGGTTTACAGCCTTAAAAAGTTCATCTTTTCGATAATATGTCCACGCCAATTTATATAGGGCGTTTGGATAGAGGACAGAATCCTTATCTGCCATGGCAAGAGTATAAGATTGAATTGCCTTTTCAAGATCCGGTGGGTCTGCATCATCAAAGTAATAGTTACCTATTCTCATATAGGTTTCGGCATAAAATTTGCTCTTGGGGTACAGATTTACAAGTTTATAGAATACCTCAACCGCATCTTTCTTCTCATCCTGTTCATAGAGTGCATAACCCAGAAGATAATAAACGACATCCATATACTGGTAATTTGGGAAATCGGCAATTATCCTCTGATATAATTTGATACAATTTTCCAGCCTCTTTCGCGGCTTTTCTGGAAGGGCCTTAATCTTTCCATCCTCATAGTCCTTTTCAAGCTGTGCATAATTATCTGAAGCAATGAAGTATTCATCTGTAGCCTTTTCAAAATACAGCTCAGCCAGTCTGAACATAGCATGAGGAGTATATCTGGGATCATCAGGATATTTTCTAATAAATTCTTCCAGTCTTGCTATCGCTGTCTCTCTGAGATTCCTCTGTTCATCTTCAAGTTGTTTTACTGATTTATCGTAAGCCCCGGTTACACTCTCCCTTCTACTATCTCTCTTCAATTTTACTATATATACAATCTCCTGTTTATACTCATTTGCTGCCTTTTCATACTGATCAACAATTCCAGCAACCTCTTTTATTAGTCTGTCATATTTACTCTCCACTTTTGTTTCAGGCTTTTTCTCTGCCTCTTCTTTCTTTATATTGGATGAACTCTGAGTTTTTTCAGCAACATTCTCAGGCGTATTTTTTGATGGCTCGCACTTTTTCTGAGTTTCCTCTTTACACTCTACTTTTTGTGTATTCTGCTGAGCATCTACATAGGTAGTAGAGACTACCACAATACAAATCAGAAATAACAAACTTTTTAATATATGTCTGATATAATATCCTTCCATAAATTACTTTTCAAGATCTATATTAAAATCTTCCTGCATCTCTCTCAACTCTTGGCGAATCTGAACAGTTTCTTTGGTAAAAGAG
>JBBISZ010000005.1:19604-22734 GCA_037441045.1 Deltaproteobacteria bacterium
CTAAGTTTACTAATCTTCTTATCTATCTCCTCCTTCTGCTTCCATGCCACATCAACCAGCCCTACATCAGCTTTTAAGACAAGATCAGAGAATATCTTCTTTACCTGTCTGAATCCAGAATACCCAATTTTTCCTATCAACTCCTTTGAATCCTCTGTCATAGAATTTGCAATTTTTTTGTATTCTTGAAGATTCTTCTTCTCCTTCTCGATTATCTCCTTCATATATTTCGTCTTCTTATCTACAGTCGCATCTATACGTGAATCAAACTTCTTAAACTGCTCATCATATTGACTGAGCCTTGAAATAAGGTTGTCCACTCTGTTTAGTATTTTAAGATCATCCTGCGAAATACGATTTTTATAATTATCCAGAAATCTCCTCTCCTCATCCTCAATTTTCTTCAGCTCAAGTCTTTTATTTTCATCTTCTGAGATGACTGAAAGGGTACCTATCTTGGCCCTCTCCTTTTTGATCTCTGCTGAATATGCAGCAATATCCTGCTCAATAGCATTTACATTGTTACACTCAATTTTAATCTTATTATAAAAATCAGCATCATCCTCTTTATCCCCCAATTTGCCAGTATTGTCATTTAGCCATTTTTCTACCGCAAAAAGCTGAGCCTTCATACTCTCCAGTACAATGGTCAACTGATGCACTGTAGTCTCCATTGAGGATACTCTCTTTATAATATCTCTCTCCTTCTCTTCAACCTGCTTTGCCTCCTTTGGCAGTGCATCCACTATCCTTTTCAACTCCTCTTTCTTCTTTCGTATATCTTCCAGATTTTTCCTTTCATCGGGAGAGATATATTTATCCACAATCTCCGATCTAATACTCATTATACCGGTTCTAATATCTTCAAAACCGAGTTTTATCTCGGACGCCTTCAGCTTTGCCTCCTTTAATTGAGGGAAAATACCCACCCTGTCAGCGCTCTCCAGTCTTGCAGTAATCGCATCTGCAAGCACCAGCACCTCATCAATTGACGAGACATTCCCCTTGATATCAGTAGAGATAGACAGGGCCTTTTTTACTTTACTGTCAGCGGATGCCCAATTGAATGCTACTGGTGGGAGAATCTTCTTGAGACCCATACCGTCTGGCTCTTTAAGCAGCAGCTCTTCAAAATACTCAACCGGGTTATCCTTGTCTTCAAGAATTGACTTTAATTGTTCTTTTACTGGATAATATCTATCCACCATCTCCTGAAAATTTTCAAGGGCAGGGTTATATTCGCCAATCTTCATCATCACAGAGCCATATAAAGCCTTTGCATTCAATAAAGATGGAGTCTCATTTGTAGACAGAAGAATTATCTCAAGTGTCTGTTTTGCCTTATGAAGATCCTTAGATTTTACATATAACAATCAAATCTCATATAATGCCTCTTCAAAGTGTGGGGAATCACGTGGAATACCCTGATAAGTATCAAGCGCCTCCGCATACTTTCCAATCTCGTAATAAATTCTTCCAATAGCAAGAATTGCCTGTTCTTTTAAATCTCTGTGGTCTGGTGTCTGAGGCTCAAGAGATAAAATTCCTTTAAATATCTGCATTGCATTATCGTAATTTGGCTCTTTTTTCCCACGACTCTTTTTGATTTCTATTACCCCCATATAGAACCTTGAATTTATATAGTACTCAGAATTTTTATCGATAAGATTGAAGATCTCCTGAGCCCTGCTCAGATCTCCTCGTTTGTAGAGTGTCTTTCCAAGAGTAAAATAGATCCCGCTTGTAATTGCGGAGTTTGGTAACTGCTTTACAATAGAAAAATACTTCTCCAGCCCTTCATAATTGCCGGTAATGGAGGAGATCTGGATAACTCTCTCTAGCGCATTGTAAAAATATTTTTTGTCTCCCTTTTCGAGCAATTTATTAAAATATGTTCTCGCACCATAGTAATTTTTTATTTTGTAAAGAGATTCAGCGAGCAGATTTACGGCATCCCAGTACTGCGGTTCTCTCTCATTGGATGAATCCTCTACCAGATCATATATCAGGACTGAGGCTGATTGATAATCCTGGAGGTAAAATAGTGTCTCGGCTCTTGCAAATCTCTTGGAGAACTTTTCTGTATCAAAAGAGAGTTCTTCTGGTGCTACAAATTCTCTAAGGACAAAATTCATCGACTGCTCAAGGGAGTACATCTTTTTCTCATAATCATCAAGCCTTGAAGAAACATCCTTCCCTTCAGCCGCCAGTACTGCCTCAAATATAAAGAAGATTGTAAAAATCCTTAAAAACATTTGCCTGATCAAACCTCTATTTTGAAGAAACCGGTATATTCTTCTTCTCTTCAACAACCGGCTTTATCTCGACATCAAATCTCACAGCAGGTCTATCTTTCAGGTCTGTCGTAAGTGAGCCCTTTTCATAAGCAACTATTTTTACTTTTGTGATTTTACCCTCCTCAACATAAAAGGTATAACTCGACTTGACCTTAAATTTATATTGATTTAGATATGAGAATAAGCCAAAGCCATTTCCACGGTATACAAGATATGCACTTATTGTATGATTGCCCGGCACCATACTTGATGAAGGTAGAATCTCAAATATATCGTTGTTCTCAAGAGAACCATCCTGATTTACCTTACTGAATATCTGTGTGCCATCAAGAGAGAATGAGACAGATTCTATCTTAAATGAAGAGCCCATCTCATTGTTGAAGACCAGATTTATCTTTGCCCCGGCTATTTTCCCCATCAACACAGTCTCCTGCAAAAGTGTCAGTCTGGCTTTACTTCTAAATACCCTCTCCTTAAGTTCATTGACCTTCTCTTCAAGATTCTTTATCTGAATTGTATATGCCTCATTAATTGCATTCGTATCATCAGGGGTAGCCACCTTGGGTGCAGATGCCGGAGCCGCACTTGACGATTTCACTTCTTCTCCCTGCTCTGTCTTTACCTCTGTGGTCTGATTTGCCGGTTTTTCTACCTGCCCCGCCGCCTTATCTACCTTCTGTTCTGCATTCTGTCCCATCACAGACAATGGAAATATGATAACGATCAGCATAATAAGATAAAGATGTTTATTGTCTGAAAACATTCTTAACCCCTTTCGAGTATAAGATAACTTATATTTTTTACCATACCAATTCATAAATGTCAAAGATAAT
>JBBISZ010000006.1:0-1214 GCA_037441045.1 Deltaproteobacteria bacterium
GATATGCTTTTGAATAATAATCCATTACCCCTTAATGTCGCATATGTATCTTAACGTTTTCATTCTTATTGTGTAAAATATCTGGTAAGAAAAATTTAATATTGTATATCTTTTATCTCCAGCAAATACAGGTTGAACCTATCGTAATTTTCATATCAACCTACTTTAGTAAATTTACCGGGAAATTAATATTAATATAATTAATTTTTTTATTGATTAGTTATTAATATGAAGTGCTTGATTTAAAATAAAAAAGGCGGCACTTCTGCCGCCTTTTTTAGAATGTCAATTAAATTATTGACACGGAGTTGAGCCGTTGTTGTCGCAAACTACATAATCATAACCCATCATCAGAACATTTGACAGGCTACCTGTTGTTGGGGTCTTTCCACCTGTACCAACAGCTGTAAAGTTGACGCTTCCATCAATACCTATAGAATGTAATGTAGCTTTGGTTGTATTGAATGAAGAATCAAGTACGAGTTCATATACTACTGGCTGAATCTTATCGCCAATTGTCTGATTTCCAACAACATGCACTGATGGATCAACTATAATATTGTAAAGATAAGCTATCTTCTTGGTCTGAAGCTTGCTGGTGTCAATAATCTGAATCGTCCAGAATGTACCACTTGTATCAACAAACTCAAAATCACCACCACACACTGTAAAGTTGTAGGAGATTCCACCGAGAGTAAACTTAATACTTGCTGTACCAGGCTGATCAGTCTGCCCGGGCTCCTCACCGTCTTTGTATGAGAGTCACTTTGAGAACGATCCATTGGGAATTGTAACTACCTCAAAACATGCGCCCTGTCCCTCCATCCAGCCAAAGCACTGCTGGGTTGAGGAACATACTGTCTGGTCATTTGTACAATCCTTATAACAATTTGCATCCTTCTGATCCTGATCAATCGTTACGCAAGCAAGACCTTCACAACAAGGATTGTTGTCGATGTTGCATGCTCCACCTTCTGTTGATACACACTGACCGCCGCCAGTACATGCACCATTCTGACAAACTTTGCCGCTTGCTGCACAATCTTCACCGTTTACCCAATTGCCGCCTGTGCAGGTCTGGACTACATTGCCGCTACACTGCTTTGCACCTTCTGTACAGCTCTGTCCGCCTGTGCATTCACCGTTCTGGCAGGTCTTTCCGCTTGCTGCACAATCTTCACCGTTTACCCAATTGCCGCCTGTGCAGGTCTGGA
>JBBISZ010000006.1:1314-22504 GCA_037441045.1 Deltaproteobacteria bacterium
TTTCACAGACAAATGTATTGGGGTTACAGGACTGACCTTCAGGACATGTGCCTACACACTTTCCACCACAACCATCATCGTCTCCACAGGCCTTGCCATCGCAGCCTGGTGTACACTCTCCGCCCTTGTCTGCGGATCCCACATCTTTCTTAACTAAAACATCAGAAAGTGTGTCCTCAGCATTGCACCCGACAAACAGGAATGCAAATGCTGCCAGTAATAGGGTTACTAATAGTGTCTTCTTCATCTTCTCTTCCTCCTTGAAATAAGGTTAAAACTTTCGCCCACCGCGGGCAAATAATAACACCAAAATTGGTTAAATCTCTTATACAACTAATGACCCTCTGTCAACTTTTTTTAACACATACCTATTTATAATTAAACCAATATCAGAAAAATCCAGACATGTCTGGACATTTATGTCAGGTTAAAATTTTCATCATTTTATTTTTTTCTTTACAAAACAGAAAAACAAAATAAGACTGAGTATCACTTTTGAGGAGGTTTGAGATGAGGAAAAATTTGCTTATAGTATTTATTGTAATTCTGGCATTTTATAATTGCAGCAATACAGTATCATCAGAAAGTAATACAGATGTTGAGGATTTATCGGATTCCTCGTCTAATATTAAAATCAATGACATTGTAATTACCGAAGATGCCAATGCATATAAAGATACAATAGTTGTAGACTCCAATGAGTACAGAGATGATGGGAATTTAGGAGATACAACAGGTAGTGATCTGGAAATTATGGATTATGCGGAAGATACAATGGTTGGTGATTTGTCAGAGGATGTACCAGATATTAATCAGAAAGATGTTGAAACTTTTGATGCATATACTGACACCCTTCTTGATATTGAAGATATTACTGATAATCAAAGTCAGAGTGGCATTTATAAGAGCAATAGCGACTCATATCAGAAAGGTTTTCTTACTGTAAAAAAGGTAAACATTAAAAAAGGAGATAATGGTGCACAGGTCGATGCGACTGTTTATGTACCTCAGGGGTATAATGAATTTGCAGCAGTAATTTTTCAGCATGGTTTTTTGCTGGATAACACTTATTATAGCGAAATACTTGAACATCTTAGTTCACACGGTTTTGTAGTTGTTGCTCCACAAATGTACAAGGCAGATGGAATACCAATTGGAAAACCCAAAACACCTGAAGAGGCTGATCTGGCAATACAGTTTTATAATTGGTTGAAGAACAACCTTAATAATATAATTAGCGTAAATGCAAGGATGGATATTCTTGGGCTTGCAGGGCATTCAAGGGGAGGAAAAGTAGTCTGGACAATAATGTTAAAAGATTCAAGCTGGTCAAAAGCTATTCTTGGAATAGATCCAGTTGATGGGACAGGTGGTCCTCTTGGGGGAGAGTCCAGAATTGCTGATAAACCATTTAATTTGAATATTACTTCTCTTATAATAGGTACTGGACTTGGTCCTGAAGGTCAGGGACTCAACCCTGCCTGTGCTCCCGAAGGGGATAATCATGTACAATTTTATAATGCAAGCAGCTCCCCAGCATTCCATTCTGTTGCTTTAGAATATGGACATCTTGATATGCTTAACGACACTACGCCAAATTGTGGGATGACCTGCACTGCCTGCAAATCAGGACCAGATAGGGCCAATATGAGGAAATATACCGCCGCCCAGATGACAGCCTTTTTTAGATACACGCTACAGCAGGATAGCGGTGTAAAAGGAATACTAACTAACCCTCAAACGGCAAACATAAAGGTAACGATGGAAAGCAAATAATTAGGTTATTAACAACATCAAAATCTGCCATAGTAAGACTTAATATATAACTTTAATAGTTTACTCTAATTTATTGATATTATTGCATATTTAGTCCAAGCAACTTTATAATATAGGTAAAAAGGTAACTGGCACTCTACCCTTGTTTTGTAAATAAAATAA
The DNA here is from genome assembly GCA_037441045.1 of Deltaproteobacteria bacterium. Classification (GTDB taxonomy): domain Bacteria; phylum Myxococcota; class SpSt-1050; order SpSt-1050; family SpSt-1050; genus SpSt-1050. The sequence continues at coordinate 3,253 of JBBISZ010000006.1, forward strand.
TAGCATACCCATAATAAAATTTAACTGGCACCTTATCTATTAGCTTTCTTAGTATCCTGAACAGAAATAAGCAAAATTTTATATGGACAATTTGTCAAAATGTAGTAATAGAAATTGCATGTTTAGACGATCTAACTATATTGCTATTGCAGGTAATATGGGCAGTGGCAAGACATCACTGGCAAATTTCCTGAACAAAAAGCTAAATCTAAAATCTATTATGGAGCCTCAGGATGAAAACCCTTATATAAAAGACTTTTATAGAGATATGAAGAGATGGGCATTGCATTCCCAACTATTTTTCCTTGCAAAAAAAATTCAGTTTTACAACCAGATAGAGGAAAGCTCTGAGGTTCTATTACTTGACAGGACCATATACGAAGATGCGGAGATTTTTGCAAAGGCTCTTTATAATAAGAGGCTTATCAGTGAAAGGGACTTTGCACTTTACAATTCAATTTATCATGAGGCTTTAAAGAAAATAAAGCCACCCCGTGCCTTGATTTACTGCTTCTGTTCTAACTCCTGTATTATAAGCAGGATTCATAAAAGAGGAAGAGAATATGAAAGTACTGTAAATAAGGGCTATATTGCCTATCTCAACAAACTATATAAAAAGTGGAGGACACAATATAATTTATCTCCAGTAATTGATATAAATACAGAGAAGATGGACTATTTTTCAAATTTTCTGGACAGACTTGATATGATGGCGGAGATAAGAAAATACTTATGATCTCTTATGATTTGACAGAATAAGATTTATTTAATATTAAAATGGAAGTATGAGGCTATTTGCTTTTACTATTTTTTACATAGTTATTTTAAGTTCTCCTGTATTGGGGCAGGATGAGGAGATACCAGATACCCTCTTTCTTGCGGATTTTGAGAGCTTCTTTGAGAAAGTCTCAAGCCTAAAACCAGATATAAACAAATATGAAACATCTCAGCAGATAAATACTAAATATGTCATGGGTTTACAATACAAAAGTAGTGATATTTTCTCAACCTCGTATATCGATAAGGGTAGAATTGGTTATGTGGATACACCTCCTTTTCATTTTGAATATTCTATTAACAAATCATCTGAGGGGTTTGACATACCTGTAATATATAATGAAGATGTAGGAAAATTTATTAAATATTTTACAGGCAAAGGAAAAAAATTTTTTTCAAAGTGGCTTGAAAGATCGAAAAAATATAAGGGCATTCTTCAGAATATTATCAAGGAGAACAAACTTCCTCAGGACACAATTTATCTTGCAATGATTGAGAGTGGATTTTCTCCTTTTGCATTGAGCAGAAGCGGTGCTGCTGGTATCTGGCAATTTATACCATCTACTGGCAGGAGATATGGACTGAGAATCGATTACTGGGTAGACGAGAGAAGGGATCCTGTTAAATCTACTTATGCTGCAATGAATTATCTCAAAAATCTTTATAAATATTTCGGTTCATGGTGGCTTGCATGGGCAAGTTATAATGCTGGTGAGGGAAGGATAATGAGGGCAATCTCAAAAGCCAGGACAGATGATTTCTGGGAGATTGCAGATAGAAGATTTATTAGAAGAGAGACAAGACAGTATGTCCCAAAATTAATGGCCGCGGCTCTAATTACTGCCAATCCCTCAAAATATGGATTTACAGAGCTGGAATATCAGGGTAACGTTGAATTAGATGAAGTAACAGTCACTCCCGCTACCGACCTTAGAATAATAGCCAGTGCAGCACTCACAGATTACTATACTATATGGTTGCTTAATCCAGCATTAAGAAGAGGGATTACGCCACCTGATGTAGAATTTTATACAATCAGAATTCCAAAGGGCTCAAAAGAAATATTTGAGAAAAACTTTGTAATCTTACCCCCCGAGAAAAGGCTTGAAATAAGAGAGGCAATTGTAACTAAAACAATCTCACTTAAAGAATTTGCAAAAAAGGAAGGCTCTTCTACAGAAGCTATAATTGCATTTAATAAAGATATTAAACCTGACTCAACTCTTTTTAAGGGGAAAAAAGTTATATTGCCCAAACTTTATGTTCTGGATGAAGAGTTAGAAAAAAAATATGATCGTAAAATTGCCAGATCAAATAAAAAGAAGAAGGTCGTATCGCGCAAGATATCTATCAGTTCCAATGAATATGTAATTGAAGAAGGGGACAACCCATATGACATCGCAAAAAAATACAATGTAAGTTTGAATGAACTGATGGAGGTAAACGGACTTGAGCATGGAGACAGGATATATCCTGGAAATGTCTTAAAGATCCCAAAGAAGAAATAATGAGAATTATTATAGCAATCTTTTTTTCAATATCTTTACATATTTTATTACTCGGTCTATTTTTAACTGACAGGTTTGAAGAAAGGGAGAAAGATGAATTTCGCAGGATTTATAATGTTGATATTTTGAGAGATATCTCTGAGAAGAATATTGAATCCAGTATTGAAAATATTGCAGATTCAAAATTATATTACAGAAAGAAAATCAAGATTAAGGGCAGGACAATAACCAATAATAAGAATACAAATGATTCTAATATTACAAAGAGTTCTACCATAACAAATTCTATTGAAGGGGCGCAACTAAAAGAAGACATTAACAGAAAAATTCCTTATGGGAGCCCCGTTCAGGAAGACAAAAATTCTACTTATAATAATGGGATATCAATGCAAAATATTTCAACCAATAATGAACATATATTGTCAAATGAAAATAATCAAACAAATATCAATTACCTGCTTGAAGAAATTTATAACAGACTCAACAGGGCTGCAAAGAAGTCATACCCGTACAAAGCAAAAAGACTTGGAATTGAGGGGAAGGTATTAATTTCTTTTAAGATTTCTAAATCAAAAAAACCTCAGGGGAGGAGATACTTGATTCAGCCGCAATAAAGGTTGTTGAAAATGGTTACCCATACCCTTTTCTTACCGATGAGATTGATGTACCAATCTCATTTTCACTTTTGAAAGAATAAATAATCTTATGATGGATTTTGATATAATTGTTGTAGGTGCCGGGCATGCAGGGATTGAGGCATCACTCGCCTCTGCAAGAATGGGCTGCAAAACTCTTACCATTACTATAAATATTGATACAATAGGACAGATGTCCTGTAATCCTGCAATAGGCGGCCTTGCAAAGGGGCACCTTGTTAGAGAGATAGATGCCCTTGGTGGAGAAATGGGGAAGGCTGCTGATCTTACAGGGATTCAATTCAGAAGACTCAATACCTCAAAAGGTCCTGCCGCAAGGGGTACAAGGGCCCAGTCAGATATGTTTAGATATAAAGAATACATGAAGTCTGTAGTTCTCCATCAAGAGAATCTCACAGTCTTAATGGATGAGGTTGTAGATCTTATCGTCAAAGATGATACTGTCTATGGTATAAAAACTAAAACTACAGGTGAAATAACTTCAAGGGCTGTAATTTTAACCAATGGTACTTTCTTAAATGGACTTATACATATCGGACTGAACCATTATTTAGGTGGCAGGCTTGGAGAACCCAACTCTACTCTATCATCCAATCTCACCAGGTATGGAATGGTTATTAAGAGACTCAAGACCGGAACCTGCCCAAGAATTAAAGGAGATACGATTAATTTCGACATATTACCAACTCAACATAGCGATGATCCATTACCCACATTCTCCTTTGATAATATAAAGCCTCCTCTTCCTCAAATGCCCTGTTATGTTACTTATACCAATGAAAAAACACACAAAATAATTCGGAGCAACCTTGATAGATCTCCTTTGTATACAGGAATTATTAAATCAATAGGCCCAAGATACTGTCCATCTATTGAGGACAAGGTTGTGAAATTTTCACATCATGAGAGACATCAAATCTTTATTGAACCTACAGGACTTGATTCTTTAGAATATTACCCAAATGGTATCTCAACGAGTCTCCCTTTTGATGTCCAGGTAGAGATAGTTCATTCAATAAAAGGACTTGAAGAGGCAGAAATAATAAGACCCGGCTATGGAATAGAATATGATTTCTTTGATCCAAAAGAGCTCTACCCTACCCTCATGTCAAGAAAGATAAAAAATCTATATCTGGCGGGGCAGATAAATGGAACATCAGGATATGAGGAGGCGGCTGCTCAGGGCATTATTGCTTCAATAAATGCCTGCAGAATGGTTCAGAATAAAGAGCCATTAATACTCAAACGGACAGAGGCTTATATAGGGATTTTGATTGACGATCTGATTAAAAAAGGAGTTGATGAACCATATAGAATGTTTACTTCCAGAGCGGAGTTTAGACTTCATCTTAGAGAAGATAATGCGGATATGAGACTTACTCCAATAGGGAGAGAAATAGGACTCATTGAAGATAAAAGATACAAATCTTTTTTAAGGAAAAAGTCTGATATTGAGCAGATAAAAATCTATCTTGAAGATTTGAAAATTGAGAATGAAGGGGAGAAAATAAAAGCGGCATTATTATTAAAAAGGCCCCAGATAAGAATTGAAGATCTACTCAAATATTTTGATTCAGAGCACCTTCAACTGATTAAAGATATTAAAAGTGAGGTTGAAACCATTATAAAATTTGAGGGGTATTTAGAAAAAGAAGAAAAAGAGATGGAGAGATTGAATCAATTATATAGGGTTATCATCCCTGATGGTCTTAATTTTTCCTTAATACCAGGGCTTTCAAGAGAGGTTTCAGAAAAGCTTACACGCTATAAACCTAATAATCTTCAAGAGGCGCTTAAAATCCCTGGTATAACGCCAGGGGCGATTACCATGCTTCTTATTTACTTAAAACAAAGGTCCTGAAAAATATTATTATTCAATCCTTTCAAAAACCGGGATTATATCGAGTGGCGCAGGGTACTTTTCAATATAGATCGGTCCATTGATAATCTCTAAAGGATTGTGAATACTTCTAAATTTCCCTGATGGAAAATATATTTTCCTCTCCCGAATGCCCTCTACTATAACAGGAGCAACCAGATATTTATTGTACAGCATAAATTGATCCTCAATCTGATACGCTACCTGATCATCAGGAAATTCAAAAAAGAGAGGTCTATTGATAGGCATCTGTGTAAGTGAAGACTCCTTTGCACCTTCAATAATATACGGTATTATTTTTTCTCTCATTTTGAGATATTTTTTTGTAATCTTCAAGACATCTTCTGAATATGAATCCCTGAACGGAGGGATAGAAAACTGCATATACGGCATATATGTATTCAACTCAACCCATCTTATAAAAAGTTCCTCTGATGCCTTTGAAAGATACTCATTTCCTCCTATCATATCTGGCAGGACATAGGGATATCCAATAATACCCATTGATAGAATCTGAGTCATTACTGAAGCAAGTCCGTTATTGAATCCCCAGTGACTTGCCTTGTCAAACTGTCTGAATAAAATTGGGAGATTTTGAGAAAAATAGCCCGATCTCATCTCAACACCTTTATTGAGAAGTCCCCATCTTGCATAATAATCAGAATACATATTGGGGTATATTCCATCAGGAAGTCTTGGTTTTAAAGGCAAAAATTGTGATTCACCGGCATCATACTTAAACCCATCAATCCCATATTTCTCTATCAAATAATCAATCTTTGACCCAAACCATTCTCTCCCATTTTCAGAGAAAACATCAATGAGACCTGCATTTGGCAAATTACCACTATTCCACCAGCCTACAAGTGCAGGATATCTTGAATTATATGCTGCTATGAAAGCCTTTCTTTTGATACCGTCTTCAAAAGATTCTGCATCCTGATTTACAAATGGTGGAACCCAGAGGCTTACCTTGATACCAGAGTTATGTAAATAATTTATCAAACTTTCAGGATCAGGAAATTTGTCAGGATCAAAATCCAGATCTCCATACTTTGTAGTCCATCTATCATCAATTTCTAAAAAGGAAATTGGCAGGTCATTGCCCATTATATTATCTGCAAATTCCTTAACTTTGTTTTGATCTACTGACCATTTATATAAAGCCCATGTTGTCCATATCGGTTTTTTTATCAAATCATCAGAAGGTCTGAAATTTAACGGTAGATCAGGCCTGTTTCTCCATCTGCTACTAACCCATTTTTCAAACGCATTTCTGGTATTTGGAGCGGAAAATATAGCGATTTCAAAATCCCTTTCACCAAACTCGGGGACAATATGAATTTTGAATAATCTGTTCTTATCCCGATTGAATGAAAGGTCAAGATATGAATATGAATCCACAAAAAGACACCCACCTCTTGAATTAAATATCAGTGGAGATATGACATCTGTCCCCTCATCAGTCTGAAGATATGGCCTTTCAAAAGAACCATTATCAAGTACAAAATGTTGTTCAGTAGGATGATAAAGTTTCCTCCATATATCATTTTCATCAGTGAGTTCACCCATACCATAATGAAATACTCCGTCTATAAGATTGAGCGTAAATCCGAACCTGTTAGCTTCTCCAGATTCGTTTGTAATATTCAAAAAGAAAATATCATCATTAATCCTAACAATAAACTTACCCAGAATCTTCTCCTCTTTATCATACAAAACAAATTCATACCTGTTATCTGTTTTATAAAAAAGTGATAATCTATCCGGCGAAGTATATCCTTCTTTGTTCTTAAACGAAATAGTAGAAAACTCTGAATAAGGATCATTTCCACCGAACTTCCAGACATCTCTATTGGAATCAGAAAAAATAATAAATGATAGATCCTTTGAAATACTGAGCCGATTCATTTTACATATAATTGAAAAATTATCCTTGTTTTCAGAAATACTACATAATGGCATTTGATCAACCCCTTTATAATCTCTTACGCTGCAACCAAAAATAATGAGAGTTATAAATATAACTTTTCCTAATCTCATATTATTCTCCCACCGTGTTACATCAGTAATTTAACTATATATATTTATAACAGTCAAACTCAAATTCATTATGTAACATTCGATAATTCTTGACTTTATAATTAATTTAATATTTTTTTCTCTTATGAGGTATTTTATAGTCTTTCTCATCATTACAATATTCCTCTTTTCCTGCACGGAAGAAGAGAATTTAGGATTATGGGATATAAATACAGGATGGCAGCAAGACTCTGCATACATTGAAGATGTATCAATAGACACATCAGGTTCTGACAGAATATATGAATATTCCTGCACAGAAATCCCTGACAATACAATCTCTGTAGAAGGTCGTATTCTATTTGATGGAGAGATTCCAGAAACTTCAAAACTCAGTGTGGCTATTACAACCAAGCCCCCACCTGGAATGCCCAGCTGCTACTTTACCGTCAAACCAAAATCATTTCCATTTGGTTTTAGATTTACAAAACTTGAAAAAGATAGCGAAGTATATATTATGGCTGTTTTGAAAATAGATGGCGCATCACTTCCTATTCCCAAAGAAGGTGTGGACTATTATGGAGATTATGGTTCTACGCCTATAAAGCTAACTCACGATATAAAGGATATTGAAATTACTTTAAAGTTGTATAAAAAAGAATAACATATATGAAAAGAATAAAATTATATTATATTGGATTAAGCCTGATAACCTTCGTAATACTTCATACAGAGGAACTCTTCTCTTCAGGAATGGAGGCTACCGGCATCGGCATAAGGGCGAGTGGCATGTCAAATTGCTGGATCGGAGAGGGAGGAGAGGTCGCCGGACTCTTCTGGCAGCCCGCCGGGTTTGCCTTTCAGAAGGAAGGACTTCAACTCTCAGCAGAATTTAAGTTTTCATACATCTATTTTGGTTCAGAATATGGTCCTAAGAATACTATGCCATTCTTCCCATCAGGACATGACTCAATGTTAACTCAGTACCGACTTGAGCCAGAAAGAATCCCAGAAGCCAACGAAGTAAAACCAATCACTGTTCCAGTTCTTTTCTTCTCATTTAACCGAAATTTGTCAGAATCAAGAGACTATTTTAGAACTGTAGGAATTGCTGGCGGACTGATATCTACAACAGGTGGTGGAGGTGGATTATCCAAAAGTTTTGATTTTACAAAAGGGGGAGAGACTTTTCATATTGACGCCGAATACCTCATAAGTACATTCTCTCTCGGGATTCCATTGGTATTCTCTACAGAAATTTATAAGAATATAGCTGCCGGATTCGGACCCATATTTAATATGGGAATGACCATGGGATCCAATTACAAGAGATTTACATCATCAGACATAAAAGACAACTATTTGATTGTAAACCAATACCCATATCAGGCAACCTCTTTCGGGATCGGTTTTATTGCTGGAATGATATTTAAATTCAGTGATTCATTTAAGCTGGGTCTTCTATATAAAGCACCATATAATCAGGTCTCAATTTCAGAGATTCGCTCCTATAGACAGGGACCAATTAATCAGATTACAGTTGATTCAAAAGGAAATATTTATAGAACAACAGGTGTACCGGGAAGCGGCAAAAATCCCATAGATAAATATAATGAAGAGATGTCAATGATGTTCAAAGATTTTGATAGGGATACCATAAATCAGGATTACTCAAAAGGAATATTTTATGATGTAAGTGACAAAGTAACTACGACATTGAGAATTCCATCAAGACTCGGTGTGGGACTTACAATCGCACCTGCAAGGCAATTGAAACTCTACCTTGATTATTATGTGTCTTTCTGGAGCCAAACATATCAGAAAATAGACTTCAAAGAGGGAGTACCGGGAATTCTGATGGATATGGATGTTACAAAAGAAAATGATTTCAAAGATACTCAGGAATTTGCTATTGGGGTAGAATATTTTGTATCCCGAATGCTTACTCTCAGATCAGGTGTTAGATTTGTACCAACATATCTAAAGAAAAATGGTGTAAAGAGACAGTTATTTCCAGAATATGATGGCATTATACCAGAAACAACTGTGAATGGGATATCCGTATTTTCTGCAAATCCGCTTACCAGCTGGATGTTTTCCCTCGGAGGATCTTATAATATATCTCAAAATCTTAGATTGGATGCCTTCTTCCATTATACTTATGCCATACCTCAAACAGGCTCAGACCATGGGGCAGGCGAGATATCCAGCTATTCCCTTTCTGGTGGAATAGGTCTGATAAGAACTTATTAAACATTGGTTTTTTACCAGTTAAAAGAATTCATATAAAATCGACTCTGTTCAGATCAGCATACAGAATAATTTCTGTGTCTGATATTCCCCAAATATTCTTATAATTAAATTTGACTACATAATTTGAGAGAATGCGATTGTAAATCCTTATGAATAGTGCTCGTATATAACCTATTTCCCATGTCCATTATCACTACTCTTTTTGTAATCTGGTATACGAGTTGGATATAAACCATCCATACAGGCAAAACAAAAATTATCCGGATCCTGTGAACAGTCTCTAATAACATTCTTTAAATTTTCAATAGTTAAATATTCAAGATGATCTGATTCTACAAACTTCTGAATTTTTTTTATATCAAACAGTCTTTCTGTAGAGGCTATAAGTTCTCTCTTTGTGGGTGTATCAATGCCATAAAAACAGGGGAACCTAATAGGCGGCGAAGATATACAGAGATTAACTTTATTTGCCCCTGCATTCTTTAGCATTCTGACAATTTTGCGGGATGTTGTACCTCTCACAATAGAATCATCAACAACATAGACATCTTTACCTTTTATAACAGTTCTTACTGGATTATATTTGAGTCTTGCCTTTTCCTCCCGCTCATCCTTGGATGCGATAAATGTCCTTCCTGTCGAATGATGTCTTATAAGCATAAATTCAAGTGGGACATTTGATTCCTGATGAAAACCAAGGGCTGCGACATTGCTTGAATCGGGGACAGAACCAACTATGGAATTTGACCGATCTACAATATTCATCTGGCGTGCAAGGTAATTGCCCAACAATTTCCTGAACACATAAACACTAACATTATAAATTTTACTCTCAGGTCTGGCAAAATATATACATTCAAAAACACAATGAGATAATTTTTTCTTTGACCTTTTGACTTTTTTTGAGACATCGTAATATTTTGGCTCACCATCAGGCGAAAATACCACTATCTCCGCAGGATTTATTTCTCTTATAAAACTGGCCTTGATTACATCCAGACCACAGGTCTCAGAACTAACAATCCAGCTTCTGTGTCCATTGTATTTTCTGACTCCAAATACAGCAGGTCTTATCCCCATAGGATCCCTAATTGCATACATCTTTCCTTTGTAAACCAGTATGGAGGAGAAAGCCCCTTCAATTTTATTCATCATCTCTACAATCGCTTCAATAGGACTCTTCCCCTGCTGAATAGAGTATGCCAGAAATTTTGCCTCAAGCTCTCCATCATTTCTACTTGCGAAATAAACACCCTTTTTCTCGAGATTAGCCCTTATTTCATTATAATTTACAATGTCGCCATTTGCACAATACATCAAAGGAGGATCAAGTATTATATGAGGCTGGGCATTATCCAGATCTGCTGGACCTGCGGTAGGATATCTAACATGCCCTATTGCAATATTCCCTTTCAATTTTAATAGATCCTGCTCTGTTGCCTCCACCTTCCCCATTTTTTTTACAAGGTTAAACTTGTTATAATCCTGCGAAAGTGTAGTACTTATTCCCCACTGCTTTTCACCGCGATGTTGCAGATAATAAAGGCCATGAATGCAGCTCAAAGCCGCCTCTTCATAGCCACATACTCCAAATATTCCACACATTCAGGCTCCTTTACTCTGTTAAAACAGCAAATAAAAACAAAAGCGATATAATATCTTATAATACCAATGTAAACAAAATAATTAAATCTTATAACAAAACCCTTACAGATTTTTCAAGACCTTCCAAAGTGGTTTCAAACATCGGGAATATTTCTCTAATAATATTAATTGATTGGACATAATCCCACTCATCCTGAGGAACAGGATTTAACCAGACTGAATATGGAAACAAATTCCTCAAATACTTCAATCTACTTATGGAAGGTACTCCCGACCTCTCATAATAATAAATAGAACCGTTATATGCCATCAATTCATAGTATGCCATAGAGGCATCTCCCACAATAAGTAATCTTGTATCTTTATCAAATCGTGCAAATGACTCAATTGCCACAGGTCTGCTTCTTCGCGGGGGATCCTCCCAGAGATACCCATAAATTGTATTGTGAAAGTAAAATATTTTAAGTTCCTTAAACTGAAATCTGGCATAATCAAAAATAGTCTTTACAATATTTACATAAGGATCCATAGACCATCCACCATTGTCTATAGCAAGAATTACCTTGAGCCGATCAAGATGTCTCCTATCAAATACAAATTCAATCTCTCCCGCGTTTTTTGCTGTATTGTTAATTGTTTCTCTAATATTTAAAACATCCCTTGGACCTTCCCGCTTTAAGACCTTCAACCGTTTAAGTGCCTCTGCAATATTTGCTCTTGAAATCGATTCACCCGTTGAATAATCTCTATATCTCCTTTCAAGGGCAAGTTTTATTGCGGACCTGTGCATGGATTGTCCCCCCACCCTCATTCCTTCTGGATGAAAGCCAGAATGTCCAACTGGAGATGTGCCCCCTGTTCCTATCCATTTATTCCCGCCATGATGAGCCTCTCTTTGTTCTTTTAACCTTTTCAGGAAGTATTGTATCAATTCCTCTGGAGAGAGTTTTTCTATTTGCTCCTTAGAAATACCCAACATGTATGAAAGTTCATCTGGATTTTTCAGCCACTGGTCCAGCATCATTCTTATTGTACTACTTATTTCTTCTTCGTTGGGGGTACGCAACTCAACCCCATCAAAAAGATGTGCAAAAACTCTATCATAGATATCAAAATATCTTTCGCTCTTAATCAAAATGCTTCTTGCCGCATAGTATAGATCATCTATAGATCCAATAAGCCCCATATATAGTGCCTTCTGCAACTTTAAAAACGATGTTGGAGAGACAGGCACATTCAATTCATGCAATTTATAAAAAAGGTCATAAAACATCTATTAAAACTTAATAAGATTTTTTTCGGCAATCTCATAATCCCTGCTTTTCTTAAAAAGAATACCAGGATATGGGATCTTACCCCTTGATAACATCTCCGAATCAAACTCTTTATCCATTCTCAAAGCCCTGATCCAGTTTATCAATTCACGAGTAGCCGGTTTTTTTTCTATCTCAGGAAGATTTCTCATCTCATAAAATGCCTTTATTGCATTTTCAAGTAACCTCCTGTTGATATCAGGGAAATGTGCCAGCACTATCCTCCTCATCATCTCCCTATCAGGAAATGCAATATGATGGAAATTGCATCTGCCAAGAAAAGGGTCAGAAAGATCCTTCTTTGCATTTGATGTAATAATGACTATTGGACGATGTTTTGCCTTTATTGTTCTGTCTATCTCAATAATATCAAATTGCATCATATCAAGTACATCCAGCATATCGTCCTGAAAATCTGAATCAGCCTTATCAATTTCATCAATGAGTAATACGACTTTCTCATCAGATACAAATGCCTGCCCTATCTTACCCATCCTGATATAATCATCTATCTTTGACACATCCCTTTTAGAATCACCAAATCTGGCATCATTTAACCTTGTCAAAGTATCATACTGATATAAGGCATCAATGAGCTTCATACTCGATTTGACATTAAGCACAATAAGTCTCATTTTTAAAGACTCTGCAATCGCATAAGCAAGCATTGTCTTACCAGTACCAGGTTCACCCTTAATAAGAAGTGGCATCTCAAGCGCGATTGATATGTTTACTATCTTCTTTAGTTCCTCGTCCAGAACATATTTAGAAGCACCTTCAAAAATCATACAAATCTCCTCTTCAAAGAATTCCAATAAAATATTTGAAAATAAGCCAATGTTTGATTATATAATTCATCAGCAGGATCTTTCATTTTGACAGACCCGCGTAAGTTAAACCTATGATCCACAATCTTGTATATCTGCACGGATTTGCCTCCAGTCCAGACTCCAATAAGATAAATCATATAATAAAATTTTTCAAAAACAAAGACCTAAAAATATATGTGCCGGATCTCAATTGTGGGGATTTTTCAAAAATAACTTTTACAAAAATGCTAAAAATTATTGATGAGACAATCACTGGCATCAATGATGAATATCTGCTTGTTGGATCATCCATGGGAGGATATCTGGCTGCTCTATATATTGAAAATTATAATAGACTCTGCAAGAGGATGCTCCTGCTCGCCCCGGGATTTGATCTATACAATCTATTTTACAAGTGGCTTTCAGATTATGGAATAAGAAAGTGGGAGAAAGAAGGTTTTTTCAATTTTATGCATTATGCTTACAACAAAGAGTTTCCGCTCTGGTTTGATTTTTATAGAGATCTCAAACAATATTCAGGTTATCCATATATAAAAGATATTCCCTGTCATATTATTCACGGCAAATATGATGATGTAGTTCCTAAAGATGTGTCTATTAATTTTGTAAATAAAAACCCGAACACTACATTAGAATTTATTGACGATTTCCATGAACTTGGAAAAAGCATACCTCTAATCCTGACCAGAATTGAAACAAATTTAGTCTAATCTCAGTTATATGGTTGACGAACTTAAGAGAGTGAGTTATTATTATAAATCAGGATGAGATTAATTTATTTAATATCTTTATTTCTTCCTTTATTTGTTATTTCACAGTGCTCGGTAGATTATTCCCTTCTTGAAAATAGATATTGTAGTTCCAATAATGAATGTGTAAATGGATATAAATGTGATCTCAATTCCAGAATGTGCATAAAATCTGGTGAAACAACCGATGCAAAAACGATACATGATGCAAAAACATCCGATATATACAAAGATACATATCTGGACTATTCCGATATCTACCCAGCAGACAAAATAATACTGGACAATTACGATAATGATATTGAAGACATAGTATCTTACGATACAAATGATATAGAAGAAATCACAGATAATGGCATATTTGATGATATATATGATATAAAACCAGCAGATGTAACGCCTGACTCGTCCTCCTGTAAAGCAGGGACTTTCTCCTGTAAAGATAATGACCTTTATCAATGTAACGAAAATGGAGAATGGATTTTGAGTAAAAATTGTGAGATTTCCTGTATTAACGATCATTGTTCTGAGTGTCTGACTGGAGAAAAGCAATGCAAAGATGAGTCAACATTAAATATATGCAGCAAGGATGGTCTTTTTGAACCAAAGCAATGTTCTTATAAATGCTACAATGGAGATTGTGTAATTTGTCTGCCTTCGGACAAATACTGTAATGGTAAGACCGCTGTAACCTGTAATGAGATAGGGACTCAATGGAATGAGATACAATGTGAAATTGGCTGCAGTGGGGGAAATTGTATGATCTGCGAGCCTCAGAACCAATTTACATGCAATGGTAATGATCTACAGATCTGTTCAGCAAATGGCCTTGAATATGTATTTTATAAAAACTGCTGCCACGACAACAATTGTGACACTGATAGATGTGTAATAACAGCCCCGAGAGTATTAGATTATAATCCCAAAGACTGGAAGGTCGGTTCAGATATCCAGTTTGTGATAGATGGATGTTTTTTTGTAAAGGATAAATCCATTGTTCTAATTGATTATGATGGAAACTGGAAAGAGATAACCTCATATTCCAACATTAGTTATGCATCAAGAGAAGAGACCCAGATCAAGATAAATGTAAAAGTTCGGACAGGAAAAGAATATAATTTCAAAGTAAGAAATCCTGATGGACAGGAATCAGATATTTACCCAATCAAAAAGCATTATTAATATTATTTCCTACAATTTACACAGAGATATTTTCTAATTTTATCAAGTGTTTTCTTCCCTATGCCTTTTATTCTCAGGAGATCTTCAACCCGCTCAAATTCCCCTCTTTCTATTCTTGAAAATACAATATTGCCGGCAACAACCTCTCCAATACCATCAATATACATCAGATCTTCTCTGGTGGATTGATTTATATCTATCCGCATACCGAGCAAAACAAGTTCATATCCATTCATAGGGGAAATAACACCATCACATTTTTCAGAAAGATATATTTTATAACCATACTTAAACATTGATTCATCAAGCCGACATTGACAATCTCTCAATACATCTCTGCTCTTAAAATCATCATATTTTCCAATACATAAAAGCGTTCTTTTAATACCGCATGTAATTGGTACTTTATATTTGCATATAATATCATCAGAAAAGTATGAAAGCCCCTCCCCTTTTATAACGCTACCAAGAATAATTAAGATAAAAACAATTGAAGAAAAAAAAGCAAACGACTTACTCATTCTTGCCGAGTTCAAATGTATCATGTAAAAGTCTTATGGCAAGCTCAAGATAGTCTCTCTGGATAGCAACACTAATTTTAATATCATTTGCATTGATATAAGAAATATTTATCCTGTTTTTTGCCAGAACTGAGAAAATCTTAAATGCTATATCTGGCTCCCTGTATAATCCTGAACCAATTACAGAGACTATAGCAATATTATCATCATATTCTACGCTGGTTGCGCCACACTCCTTTGCAAACTTTTCAGTAATAATATATGCCCTTTTTGCATCATCTCTCTGCACTGTAAAAGAGATGTCAGAAAGTCCATCAATAGTAACAATATTGCTAATATCAAAAATCTGAATCCCATTTTCAACAAGTGGGGAGAATATCCTTGCAGCAACACCTGGCCTATCCTGAACCTGATGAATCAATACCTTTGCCTTATTTGGATCACCAATAATAGATTTTACAACATTCTTTTTCATCTTTCCTCCTGAGATTATAGTAAATTTATCCGGCTCGTTAAAACTCCTGAATTCTATTTCTATATTCCACTCTCTTGCCAGCATTATATCATCGAGATCAAAACTTGAGATATTTGGCAAAAGAGAGTTGATAGCCTCATCATAATCCAATTCTCTTATCAACTTTGCCTTTTCAACATATTCCCTGTTTGAGGTATAGAACAATAGATCCTCTCTATAGTAGGTTACCCTATTCTGGCTGAGCAATTTTGCAAATAGTAACGCTGTTACACGATCAGTCCCACCAAGAATACGATCAATCTGACCCTTCTCATCGATAATTGAAAGACCACTCACAAGCAAAACTGTCCCTTTGCTCAAATTCTTCTCTATAAACTCCTTGTAAAAATCAGGTATAGTAGGCTCACTCCATATCTTCTTTTTGGGAATCTGAATCAGATTCTGATCAAACTCCATTGTATAAATACCTTTTGAGAGAAGAGCAAATTTCAAAATACGCGATGCGATATTCTCTGTTGGACGATACAATTGCCTTTGTTCGCTTTCATTAATAGCCGTATAAAAAGGTGTAATTGCCTCTTTTAAACCTTCATAGAATTTTTTTATATATGGGATGATTATAATAAGACTTTCCTGTGCATCAAAGTGCCTCTTAATAATTTCAACCGTCTTTTTGATATTTTCGGTTGTGTCAAACATTTTGTGGGACAATCTAATTATTGAAACTTTTTGCATCTTTTTAGCCTTCCTCATCTATCATGAAAATTACACCCCATCTTACCCCTCTTGTGCTTACCCTTATGACATCCTTCCCAAAATAGTTTAATATGCTTCTTGCGATGAGTATTCCTGCGGGTAATATATCGGCTCTCCCCTGTTCTATACCAGCAATTTTGGTCCTTTCTTCTCTTTTTATTCTGGAGATAGTATTAAAAACGCTATCTATCTCGCTTATATTAATCACCTTGTTCTCAATAAGATCTACACTGTATTCCATTGTCCCTTCAAGCACCGATGCAAGATTTGTAATGGTACCACCTGAAATATAAATACTCATAAATGTCTTAATCAGCTGACGAGGTATATTTTCTTCCAGCATCCTGTTTATAAATCCGGTAGCCGTCAATATAGAATTTGCATTATATTCGTCATTTGAAAAAAATCTTTCATAAAGATCTACTGCGCCAAGTTTGAGACTTTTTGAGAATTGAACATTCTGATCAATACCCGTTGTAATCTCTGTAGAACCACCGCCAATATCAATTACAGCAATCTCTTTTGCAGGATTCATATAAGACACAGAATAAAAACTCAAAAACGCCTCTTTTGCTTCATCTATTACTTCAATATCTGAAAGGCATACAGAGGAGAGTCTCTTAATCACATGATCACTATTCCTTGCCTTTCTAATCGCTTCAGTAGCAATATATCTTACCTTTTCAACTCCCTTGTTGTGTATCTTATCTGCAAATTCTTTCAGTGCATTCAGGGTAATCTCAACATTCTCATCTTTTATTTGCTGGTCATCTCCCATCCCCTTACCGAGCCTTGTAATCCTTGAGAGTTCTGTAACATTCTTTATCTCTCTACCTTCCCTATCGGCAATGGTTAGAAGCACTGAATTTGTACCAATATCCACCACAGCGACTTTCATCAACATCTCCTATTCTGCTTTCTTTTCAATTGCATTCTTCATTCTTTTCAAACCCTCAATTATCTGTTCCCGTGAGGTTGCATACGATAGTCTAATATATTCATCCTTTTCTCCAACATTTTTCGAACCAAAACAGGTTCTTGAAAGCACTGCAACCCCTGCTTTATAAAGCAGATAATCCTGAAGCTCTCTTGAATCCTTAAAGCCAAGATTCTTGCACGCCTCTGTAACATTTGGGAAAACATAGAAAGCGCCCTTTGCCTTTAAGCATTTAACTCCCTTAATACCATTTAATAGTTCAACTATTAGATCTCTCCTTGCCTTAAATTCGGCTGCCATTTCATAACTCTTCTTCTGATCTCCTCTCAAAGCCTCTATGGCTGCAAATTGAGTAAATGCAGCAGTACAGGAGTCTGAGTTTATAATCATACGAGTAATCACTTTTGCAAGTTCAGCCGGCATAATACCCCACCCTATCCTCCATCCAGTCATTGCATAGGTCTTGGAACAACCATCAACAATAATAGTCCTCTCCTTCATCCCCGGTATTGATGATATGGTTTCAAATTTAGAATCAAAACAGAATCTATGGTAAACTTCATCCGACATTACATAAAAGTTATGCCTCATCGCAAGTTCTGCTATCGCCTCAAGATCTGATCTGGAGAGAGTTCCACCTGTTGGGTTGTGTGGAGAATTGATAATCAACAACTTTGTCTTTGGAGTAATAAGCTTTTTTAGTGTATCAATATCACAGGAAAACTCCTTCTCTTCTACAAGAGGTAGCGGTACAGGTTTTGCATTCAGGAAATTAATAACTGATTCATAAATAGGAAAACCAGGATTTACATAAATGACCTCATCTCCCTCATTTACAAGGGCATGAAGGGTATGGAACAGTATAGGTTTTGCCCCTGGCGTAACCACAACTTCTGAAGGATCAACTTTTACACCCCTGAGTTCAAATGACTTTTGTGCGATTACCTCTCTCAGTTCAGGAATTCCATTGGCAGGTTTATAATGTGTCTCGTTTCTATCAATGGCATCTTTGCCTGACTTTTTTATATTGTCGGGCGTATCAAAATCGGGTTCACCAATTGAAAAAGAAATGATACTTTTGCCCTGTGCCTTCAATTCATTTACCTTTGCAAGAACATCAAAGGCAGTCTCCGTTCCTAATCTCGAAATCCTATCCGCAAACTGCATAAATACCTCCTAAATTCAAGAGTAATAAAGTGATAACAATAAGAGCAAAGAAAAAGAATTGAGTCAACACAAAACAGGCAGATATAAGAAAAGAAAATATATTTTTACGCACTGTGTCATAAATTACTTGCAAGCCAGAATAAAGAATGATAATAAATTTATGCTTTTAAAAAAGGAGGCAAGATGAGCAATATTTATGAAAAATTATCACCTCAAAATGGTGCAGGATTCATTTTTGACAGAACAGCGGAGAAGAGATTTTTTACACCTGAAGATTTTGATGAAGATACAATACAATTCAAAAATACTGCAAGTGATTTTGTTGTAAATGAGGTAATGCCCAATATAGAAAAGATAAACGAACACGACTATGTCCTGCTCGTAAAACTGTTAAAAAAGGCTGGAGAATTGGGTCTACTTATGGCAGATATTCCTGAGAAATTTGGTGGTGCAGAACTGCCAAAAGCAGCATCAATGGCAATAAGTGAAGCTATGGGCATGAGTAGCTCTTTTATTGTTGCAATGATGGCTCATACAGGAATAGGAACACTTCCAATATTATTTTTTGGGAATGATAAACAGAGAGAAAAATACCTCCCAAAACTCGCCACAGGTGAACTTA
>JBBISZ010000007.1:0-2422 GCA_037441045.1 Deltaproteobacteria bacterium
AGTGCCAGGCACAAATTATATACAAGTTATGTAAAAATTTCAGTGGAAATTGTAAAAGGTAACAGGTACAATCTTTATTTCAATCTTTATTTTTATAACTTGTAATTCTTTATTATAAACAATATTTTTGCGGCTGGTAATTTTAAGGAAGGTATGAAAGTGCCAGTTACCTTTCACTGACTATTTTTTGTTAACGCTTTAATATTATTGGCAAAAAATAGGAAATAATTTGCGTAATATAGCGATAAGTGCCATGTAAAAGATAGGGTGTATAATAAATCAAGCGTTTGAGAAAATCAGTATTAATAGTATTAAACTTTTTAACTTTTCAGCCAAAAATGGGGATATTACTTACTGGTACAGAAGAAATAACTCCGAATAGAATATAAGAATTCATAAAAAATAGGAGGAATTGTATCATCCTATTTTACATTATTGCAAATAAAAAGTCAGACTTATTGTGAACAGATAGTGTATGATGAACTATTGTTGACTACAGTAGCTCCATTTTCAATATATACATCACAATCGGTGCTTTCTGTAAAATTACAGTTATTTAGTGTAACAGATGCCCCTTTCTGTACCCAGAGCTGACCATAACCATTACCGCCACCGTGCATAATGTTTACATAATTCCAGATATTGTTGTTTCCTGAGGTTGCATAAATATCCACTTCATACCAGTCACCTGCTGCGGGTGATGATTTGGCGCTTTTAATTGTTATTTTAGATGTAGATGTTCCGGTGAGTTTGAAAGAGCCTGAATCAGATACTGCAATTTTTGTATCTGGAGCCATAAGAATTGTATTCCCTGCACCTACTTCAACTGCTGCTCTTATATACTGATGTCCACTGAATTCTACCGGGATACCGGGATTCTGCCATGTCGCTGCCTTTGTAACTTCACCATTGGGATGTATCATGATTGTATTTTTTACAACATTTGTAGTTTCTATTGATTCTATCATTCCGAGTTCATCAACTCCCATGTACAACGGATTCATATCAAGGTCTGAAAATTTATTTCCCTTGAAGCTGCTTATTTTTACACCTTCTTCAAAATATACACCATAGGAAGATGAATTCTTGAATGTTGTATTGCTAACTGAAACAGTTGAGCCGTTCTGAACCCAGAGCATACCATAATTATCACTACCGCCAAATTCAAGGATTACCCAGTCAAACGTATTATCAGATGATGCCGTATTGTATATATCAATCTCCTTCCAGTCACCCTTTGCCGGAGATGCCTTTGCAGATGTAAAGGTAATTGGACACTCCTCTGTCCCTATAGCCTTTATTGATCCGTTATCAGAGACAACAATCTTAGTATTGGCACCAATTAGCAATTTATTACAGGCTGCTATTTCGACACCAGCCTTAAAATATAGGTTGCCACTCAATTCGTAAGGGATCCCAATATATTTCCAGAGGGACGCCTTTGTGACTTCTCCATTTGCAAAGAGCTTCACTGTATTAAGTGAATTATCCTTGCTTTCAACAGTATTAAGTACTCCAACCTCATTTGCGTCTATGTAAATTGGATTCTTGTCGAGATTAATGAATTTGTTCCCCTTAAAACTGCTTATTTTTGTACCTGATTCGAAGTAAACACCATATGTTGAGGAGTTTCTGAAGACCGTGTTGTTTACATATATATTCACCTCATCTTGAGTCCAGAGCATGCCATAATCATCGCCACCGCCAAACTCAAATATCACCCATTCAAAGGCATTATCAGAACCAGCTGTTTTATAAATATCAATCTCCTTCCAGTCACCCTTTGCCGGAGATGCCTTTGCAGATGTAAAGGTAATTGGACACTCCTCTGTCCCTATAGCCTTTATTGATCCATTATCAGAGATTTTTATTTTTGAATTTGCCGCGATCTGGATCTTTGTGCAGGGAGATATCTCAAGGGCAGCCTTTATATAAAGATTTCCTTCGAGAATATGTGTCCCTGACCATTTCTGTGCAGATGTAATCTCTTCATTGGATTTATGGATTACGTTTTCATTGGAACCGTTGTCCGCAGGTCCAGTATCCTCTCCTATTATTGTATCTGTGGTTGACGATGTATCTTCTGAGGAGAGATTATCGCAACCTGACGCCAGATAGCCAAACGCAAGGAGTAATACAATAATTGCCGAAAAAACAATAATCTTTAATCTGTTAATCACTTTTTCCATCCTAACCTCCTTAAAAAAGTTGATTTTAAGATTCTTATCTTCTAACACTACATTATAAGTTTGTCAAACACTATTAATGAATTCTGTGATAATAGTCACAATCGTATATTTGAGACATAGTGTGCAAGGTATTTATACTGGCATTCTTTCGCTTAACTATTACGAGGTTATTGGTAAAAAGCAAAATTCTGGAGTAAGTCAAAGGCAAAGAGTGCCAGGTACTTTTTCATTCC